>JBBRFV010000233.1:0-3908 GCA_038241335.1 Caulobacterales bacterium
GACCATGACGCTGGATCTGACCACCGAGCCGCTGGGCAAGGACACCAAGGGCAAGCCGGTGTTCCTCAAGGACATCTGGCCGACCTCGGCCGAGATCGCCGCCATCCAGAAAAAGTCGGTCACCCCGGCCATGTTCGCCAAGCGCTACGCCGACGACTTCAAGGGCGACAAGCACTGGCAGGGCATCGCCATCGAGGGCGGCCAGACCTACGCCTGGGACGAATCCTCGACCTATGTGCAGAACCCGCCCTATTTCGACGGCATGACGATGGAGCCGGCTCCGGTCGCCGATATCGTCGAGGCCCGCATCCTGGGCATCTTCGGCGACTCGATCACCACCGACCACATCAGCCCGGCCGGTTCGATCAAGAAGACCTCCCCCGCCGGCGCCTATCTGACCGGCCACGGGGTCGACGCCCTGGACTTCAACTCCTACGGCGCGCGCCGCGGGAATCACGAAGTGATGATGCGCGGCACTTTCGCCAACATCCGCATCCGCAACAAGATCACGCCCGAGATCGAGGGCGGGGTGACCAAGCATTTCCCGTCGCAGGACACGATGTCCATCTACGATGCTGCGATGAGGTACCAGGCCGAGGGTCGGCCGTTGGTGGTGTTCGCGGGCAAGGAATACGGCACCGGCTCGTCGCGCGACTGGGCGGCCAAGGGCACGCGCCTGCTGGGCGTTCGCGCGGTCATCGCCGAGAGCTATGAGCGCATCCACCGCTCCAACCTGGTGGGGATGGGCGTGGTCCCGCTGCAGTTCAAGGCGGAAGGCTGGCTCAAGCTGGGCCTGACCGGCGAGGAGATCGTCACCGTCCGCGGCCTGTCGGACGTCAATATCGGCAAGCTGCGGCCGCGTCAGGACCTGTGGGTCGAGCTGTTCCGCCCCTCGGACGGCAAGATGGCCCGCTTCCCGGTCCGCTGCCGCATCGATAACCAGACCGAGCTGGACTACTTCAAGGCCGGCGGGGTCATGCCTTACGTCCTGCGCAACCTCGCGCGCGGCGTGGCCGAATAGGCCGCGTCGGTCCGGTGTCGGCGCTCCATCCCGACCTGATCGCGCCCGAGGCGCCCGAGGCGGCTAACGCCGTCCCGGTGCGCTTCGTCGGACCGGCGGGGCGGCTGGATGACGCCGCCCGGCGTTGGGGCGACATCCATGGCTTCGAAGGCAAGCCGGGCCAACTGGTGGCGATCCCCGGGGCGAACGGGGGCGTCGGCCAGGTGATCGTAGGCGCTGGCGCGACCTTCGACCCCATGACCGCCCGAGGCCTCTCGGCCAGGCTGCCGGCAGGGATCTATCGCCTCGAAGCCGAGCCGGAGCACGCGCGTCAGGCGGCACTGGCCTTCCTGCTCGGGACCTATGTCTTCGATCGCTACAAAGCCCGGCCGGACAAGGGTCGGGCCCGGCTGGTCGCGCCCGAGGGACTGGATCTCGTCGGGACCTCACGCATCGTGGCGGCCTGCGCCCTCGCCCGCGAGATGGTCGACACCCCGGCCGCCGACATGGGGCCGCTGCAGATCGAGACCATCGCCCGCGAGATCGCCTCGCAATCCGGCGCGACGATCACGGTCACGACCGGGGACGCCCTGCTGGAGGCTGACTACCCCGCCGTCCACGCCGTCGGCCGCGCCGCCGCCCCGCACCGGGCGCCGCGGGTGATCGAGATCGGCTGGAACCTCGACCGCACCGAGCTGCCGCTGGTGGCGCTGGTCGGCAAGGGGGTGGTGTTCGACTCGGGCGGGCTGGACATCAAGCCGGCCGCCGGCATGCGCAACATGAAGAAGGACATGGGCGGCTCGGCCCATGCCCTGACCCTGGGCCGGCTGGTCATGCAGGCCGGGCTGCCGGTGAGGCTGGTCGTGATGGTCGCCGCCGTCGAAAACGCCATTTCCGGCGACGCCTTCCGGCCGGGCGACATCCTTTCGAGCCGCAAGGGCCTGACCATCGAGATCGGCAATACCGACGCCGAGGGGCGGCTGATCCTGGCCGACGTGCTGACCCGGGCGGGCGAACATGCGCCGGACCTGACGCTGGACTTCGCCACCCTGACCGGCGCCGCGCGGGTCGCCCTGGGGCCCGAACTGCCGCCGCTCTATACTGACGACGACGCCCTGGCCGCCGCTATTCTCGAGGCCGGCCAGGCGGTCGGCGATCCGCTATGGCGGATGCCGCTGCACCCCGGCTATCGCGCGGCGATCGAGGCTGAAATCGCCGACCTCAGGAACGACAGCGCGGCCTGGGCCCAGGCGGGCTCGGTCACCGCCGCCCTGTTCCTGCAGAAGTTCGCGCCCGGGACCGGAAGCTGGGCGCACATGGACATCTTCGCCTGGAATCCCCGCGCCCGGCCCGGCTGGCCGGAAGGGGGAGAGGCGCAGGCGATGCGCGCCTGTTTCGCGATGCTGGAAGCCCGGTATCCGCCCCAATAAGGCCTTCGTTCGTTAACGGCCCTTTGGGGGTTCCACGTTACAACACAGGCTCAACCGGACGAGCCCACGCTTGACTGCAGCCGCCGCCATCCTCGACCCCCGCACCACGCTCGCCCGGCCCGATCTGGCCGAGCATGCGCTGGAAGGCGTCGTGCGGGCGAAAGCCTTCCGGCCGGTCAAACCCATGCATTGCGTCGTCGCCGTCGCCCCGATGTGGGCCGAGGCCGACGACGCCGCCGAACAGATCGACCAACTGGTCTTCGGCGAAGCCTTCGACGTGCTGGATGCGCGCGGCGACTTCGTCTGGGGCCGGGCCCGGCGCGACGGCATGGTCGGCTGGATCGAGGCCGACGTCCTGGCGGAAGGTCGGCCCTTGGCCACCCACCGCGTCGCCGTGCTGTGGGCCGAGGTCCGAGACGGCGAGGACACGGGCGAACTGCCCTTGAACGCGCTGGTGGTCGTTTCGCGTGAGGACGGCGCAGAGGCCGTTCTGGCCGACGGCGCCCGCATGGACCGGGACGACCTGTCGCCCGTCGGCGAATTCGCGACCGACCTGCTGGAGGTCGCCGAACAGTTCATCGGCGCGCCGCATCAGCTGGGCGGCCGCACATCCGAAGCCACTGACTGTTCGGGCCTGGTCCAGCAGGCGCTCTACGCCTGCGGCCTGCCGGGCCCGCGCTACGCCTCGATGCAGCGCGACCTGGGCGCCGCGGTCGATGCCGCCGACGCCCGGCGCGGCGACCTTGTGCTGTGGGACGGCCACGCCGGCATCCTGTTCGGCCCCGGCCTGGTGCTGCACGCCAGCGGTCGCCACGGCGAGGTGCTGGTCGAGGCCTTCGAGGAGGCCGACGCCGCCCAGCGCGAAGGCGGTTCGGCCCCGCCGGTGTTCAGGCGGGTCGTCTAGACCTTCGACAGGATCAGCGTGCCGTTGGTGCCGCCGAAGCCGAAGCTGTTGGACATGACGTGGGTCAGTTCACCGTCGTGGCGTTTCCTGAGGATCGGCATGCCCTCGAACTCGGGGTCGAGGTTTTCGATGTGGGCGCTTTCGGCCGCGAAGCCGTGCTTCATCATCAGCAGGCAGTAGATCGCCTCCTGGGCCCCCGCCGCGCCCAGCGAGTGGCCGGTCAGCGACTTGGTCGAGGAAATCATCGGCATGACGTCGCCGAAGACATTGCGGACCGCGCCCATCTCCTTGGAGTCGCCCACCGGGGTCGAGGTGCCGTGCGGGTTCAGATAATCGATCTTCGGATTGCCGGCCATGTCCAGCGCGATCTTCATGCAGCGCTCGGCGCCCTCGCCCGAGGGGGCGACCATGTCGTAGCCGTCGGAGTTGGCGCCGTAGCCGGTGACCTCGGCGTAGATGGTCGCGCCGCGCGCTACGGCCCGCTCGTACTCTTCCAGCACCACGATGCCGGCGCCGCCGGCGATGACGAAGCCGTCGCGGGCGACGTCATAGGCGCGCGAGGCGACCGAGGGGG
>JBBRFV010000234.1:0-3897 GCA_038241335.1 Caulobacterales bacterium
CACGTCTCTTCCGCGTCGCCGCCGCCGAACGGGGTTTCGGTCGAGAGGCCCTCGAACATCGGCTTCATCATCTGCGACATGAAGGAGGCTTCGAACTGCTGCGCGGTCTCGCGGATCCGTCCGGGCACGACGACGGGCGCCGTGGCGGGCTGGAGCAGGGAAGGGGAGAGGGTCGGGGCGCTCATGCTCACATGACCTCGATGTCGGCCTGAAGGGCGCCGGCGGCCTTGATGGCCTGCAGGATGCTGATCATGTCGCGCGGGCTGACGCCCAGGGCGTTGAGGCCGTTGACCAGGGTGGACAGGGAGCTTCCGCCGCCGATGAGGCGCATGTGGGTTCCGGTGTCCTCGGCGACATCGACGCTGGATTGCGGCGTCACGGTTGTCTGGCCCTGGCTGAAGGGGGCGGGCTGGCTGACCTGGGGGCTCTCCTGCACCGAGACGGTCAGATTGCCCTGGGCGATGGCCACTGTGGAGACCCGGACCGCGTCGCCCATGACGATGACGCCGTTGACCTCGTCGATGATGACCTTGGCCGGAGCGTCGACCTGGACCGTCAGGTTCTCGACCGAACTGATGAAGCCGGCCATGCCCATCGAGCCCGGCGACCGGAGCGCGATGACGGTGCCGTTCTCGGCCATGGCGGTGTTCGGATAGACATGGTTCACGGCGGCGGCGACGCGCTGGGCCGTGGTGAAGTCCGGATTGCGCAGCGTCAGCCGCACCTCGTTGAGATTGGCCAGTTCGAAGCCGGTCTCGCGTTCGACCGTGGCGCCCGAGGCGATGCGGCCCGCGGTCGGCACGCCGCGCGTGACCGATGAGCCCGAGGCGCCCGAGGCCGAGACGGCGCCGGTCTGCACCGAGCCCTGGGACACCGCATAGACCTGGCCGTCCGCGCCCTGCAGGCTGGTGACCAGCAGGGTTCCGCCCAGCAGGCTCTTGGCGTCGCACATGGACGAGACGTTGACGTCGATGCGCGAGCCCGGGGTGGCGAAGGGCGGCAGTTCGGCCGTCACCATGATGGCGGCCATATTCTTGGAGTTGGCGTTGGAGCCGCGGATGTTGACCCCGAGCCGCTCGGTCATTCCCTCCAGCGACTGGCGGGTGAAGGGGCAGTTGCGCAGGCTGTCGCCGGTGCCGTTCAGCCCGACCACCAGGCCGTAGCCGACCAGCTGGTTGGAGCGCACCCCTTCCACCGCGGCGATGTCCTTGATGCGCGACTGGGCCGCCGCCGGGGCGGCCAGTCCGGCCAGGGCGGCCAGGGTCAGGAAGGAGGCGAGCAGTTTCTGCATCGGTCAGGCGTCCGCGAACTGTTGTCCTCAATGCGATGCCAGACGCGTGCCATCCAGAATATCCTGTAAAAACAGCAGAAGGGCGGCGGCCTGGCCCGGGTCTGGCGGCAGAAACTGCCGGGCCGTTAACCAAACGGTGACGCAGCGCCGCCGATGGTCCGGCATGTTCTGGAGTCTCTCCGCATGAAGGTGACCAGCGCCACGGGCGCTTCCGCCACGCAGGGTTCGCGCCCGGCCAGGGCGACGGGCGGTTTCTCCCTGCCCACGGCCGGCGCGGCGGCGGGACCCAGCGCGGCCAGCGCGGCCTCCAGCATGTCCGGGGTCAACGACGTCTCGGCCCTGATGGCCCTTCAAGGGGTGGAGACCGCTACCGAGCGCCGTCGCCGGGCGCTGCGCCGGGGCGGCGGTCTGCTGGACCGGCTCGAGGATCTGAAGCTGGCCCTGCTCTCGGGCGATGCGGACGATGCTGCGCTGGAACGGCTGACCCGTACGCTCGACGAGGAGCGGCCGATCGACGCCGATCCCGAACTGAACAGCCTGCTGGCCCAGATCGACCTGCGCGCGGCGGTGGAACTGGCCAAGGCCGATCTTCGCCGCAGTGCAGCATAAGTCGCCGTATTCACTCAACAAAGCCAAGCTTGCGAACGCCGGGTGATGGAGAAATGTCACGGTCGGCGACGCTGAACGCGAACATGGGTCACGCTCTCGCGAGGATTGTTGCGGCGACTCTCTGCTCTCTGTACAGGCAGCTTGCGCCAGGGGGGCGTGTTTGAAAGCGTGAGTGCGATGACCGCATTGGCGTCTGCAGTAACGGATCCGGCCGCGTATCGGCCGTCCGACGACGAACCGTTCATGAGCGATCGTCAGCTGGCGTACTTCAAGGGGAAGTTGATGGACTGGAAGGATGACATCCTTCGTGAGTCCAAAGGCACCGTCGTCAACCTGAAGGCGGAGACGGAAAATCATCCGGATCTGGTCGATCGGGCGTCGTCGGAATCCGATCGGGCGCTGGAGCTCCGCACCCGCGACCGGCAGCGCAAGCTGATCTCGAAGATCGACGAGGCTCTGCGCCGCATCGAGGACGGCTCCTACGGCTATTGCGAGGAGACCGGCGAGCCGATCAGCCTCGGCCGCCTGGAAGCCCGTCCGACCGCGACCCTCTCGGTCGAGGCCCAGGAGCGTCACGAGCGCCGCGAACGCGTGCATCGGGACGACTGACGCCGGCTCAGCCGGGCAGGGCGGACTTGATGTCGGTCAGTGGGAAGTCGTCGCCCTTGTAGAGCAGGGGCGCGTCCAGTTCCCGGGCCAGGGCGTAGGCGAAGCAATCGCCCAGATTGAGGCTCGCAGCGGTGTGCTTGCCGAACAGCCGCGCCGCGGTGACGGCCCTTCTGGCCGTGGCGTCATCCGCTGGCTTGAGTTGAATGCCGAGGTCGGAGAGCAAGGCGTCGAGCTCGACAAGGCCCTGTAGACCGCGCTGACGCTCCATCTTGATCGCGGCTTCCCAATAACCGATTGGTGACAGCAACGCTTCGGTTTCAGCCAGCCGTTTGACGAAGCCTTCCCGTTCCGGTTCGTCCAGCAAGATCGCCACTATGGCCGAGGCGTCGACGACGATCATTTCGGCAGGCCGTCTTCGTCGTAAAGGTCGTCGTCCGTCAGCAGCGGACCCACGACGGGCAGGGCCTGGAAGCGCCGGACAGTCTCGCGAGCCGCCGCGATCTTGCGCTGAACCTCGTTCGCCCTGGTGGTGACCAGCCGCTCATCCCGCTCTCGGACCATTTCATCGACGAGGTCGGTGATGGACTTGCCTTCCAGCGCCGCGAGACGCCGCAGGCGCTCGACGGTATCGGCTTTTCGAATTTGGACCGGGGCGTTCATGACGACAGGAAAGTTATCATGACAGCACGCGTCCACCAACCGCGCCTTGACTTGCGGGGGCCGGAGCGCGACCTACGCGCCTCGTTTTCAAGGTCTCCGCATGTCCGTCAAGGTTCGTTTCGCCCCGTCTCCGACGGGTAGGCTGCACGTCGGCAACGTCCGCACCGCCCTGGTGAACTGGATGTTCGCGAAAGGGCAGGGCGGTTCGTTCGTGCTGCGCATCGACGACACCGATCTGGCCCGCTCCACGCCCGAGTTCGAACAGGGCATTGAGGACGACCTGACCTGGCTGGGGCTGGTCTGGGACGAGCGCCACAACCAGTCCAAGCGGTTCGACCGCTACGAGGAGGCCGCCGCCCGCCTGAAGGCCTCGGGGCGGCTCTATCCGGCCTGGGAAACCGCCGACGAACTGGACCGCCGCCGCAAGGTGCAGCTGTCGCGCGGCCTGCCGCCCGTCTATGACCGCGCCGCCCTGGCTCTGACCGAGGCCGAAAAGGCCGCCTATGAGGCCGAGGGGCGCAAGCCGCACTGGCGCTTCAAGCTGGAAGGCAAGCGCGTCGCCTGGGAGGATCTGGCCCGCGGCCACGCCGAGGTCGACACGACCTCCATGTCCGACCCGGTGCTGATCCGCGAGGACGGCCTGTTCCTCTACACCCTGCCATCCGTGGTCGATGACATCGACATGGGCATCACCCACGTCATCCGCGGCGAGGACCATGTCACCAACA
>JBBRFV010000235.1:0-3886 GCA_038241335.1 Caulobacterales bacterium
GGCGCGCCTCATAGGGCACGCGAATCGTCTGCCGGACCCGCGCGCCTTCGACGTTCAGCCCGCTGATCGTGGTCGGATAAGGCTGATCGACCGTGACATAGGCCGAACCGCCGCCTTGGACGATGACGCTGCCGCCCGCCCTGGCGTTCAGCCCGGCCCGCGCGCCGGCATTCGCGTTGGCGTTGGCGTTGGCATTGACGTTCACATTGACGTTCACGTTTCCACCGCCGCCGCAGCAGGGTGGAGGCGGCGGCTGCTGGCAGCAGGGCGGCGGCGGCGGCGGCGGCGGGGGTGGCGGCGGAGGCGGTTGACAGCAGGGTGGCGGGGGCGGCTGACAGCCTGAATTGCATTGCGCCGAAGCCGTGCTTCCAAACGCCATCAGGGCGAGGAAGCCCACAACGGCCGGCAGCCAGGTCATGATCCGCACCCGCATGGGCCGACCTCCAGATGAAACCAAACGCAGTCCCGCGAGGCGCGGGTCCGCTTGAGGGTCCATCTCAACCGCAAAAGCCTTTCGTTTCCGTTGCCTTCATCGCGGTCCGTGCCTTGCGACGCCGGTGTTGGAGTGGAAACCATGTTTCATCCTGACACACAGGCCCTGATCGACCAGTGGACGGCCCTGGCCCTCCGGCCGGGCGTGCGCGCCGGCGTGCCCGACCGATCGGATTTCGCGCCCGACGCTCTAGGCCTGCGCCTGCCTCGCGCCTTCATGGCGGAGAGAATCGGCGGCGAAGCCGTCCTGAGACTGGCGGGAACCTGGATCGAATCGTTCCACGGCGGACCCCTGGCGGATCGGTCGCTGCTGTCGCTGTGGCGCACCGCCTCACGGCCTCTCGTCGCCGACGCGATGATCCAGACCATCCGCGAGGCCCGTCCGGTCGTGGTGTCCGCCCTCGCCGGCGCGCTGTCGGCCCCGATCGAGATCGCCTTGGCGCCCTTCAGGAGCCCGTCCGGCCAGCCGGACCGCATCCTCGGCCTCTACGCCCCGACCGCGACCCTGTCCTTCGCCAGCGAGGAGCCACGCTTGCTGACGGCCCGGGTGTCGATCGGCGTCGGGGACGTTGGCCGCGCCCCGCTCAGCCTGGCCACGGTGGGTGGCCGGCGGATAGCCTGATCGTCTCTCGCCCACGAAACGTCACAATCCGGGGAGCCCATGGCGGATTCTCGCGTTGCGGCGAAAGGGCCAGACGGGCGAGTGAAGATCGAGACGGCTGATGTTCAAGAAACTCAGGCGACTGACGTGCCGCCACGCCTATATGTGGTCCGAACGTCGGCACATGGACGTTTGCTACCACTGCGGCCACGCGCGGGCCGCTACGGACGTCGCCCCGGCCTCACCGGTCGTAGCGGGGGGCGACTCGGAGGAGACTTCGCGTGAAGGCCGGGCCTAGAGAGAGCCCAGCCCCCGCGCGTATCGTTTCCAGTTCTGCACATAGTGGGCGGCTGAGGCTCTGAGCGCCTCGATCTGGCCCGGTTCGAGCGACCGCACCACCTTGCCCGGCTGCCCCATGACCAGGGAGCCGTCCGGAATCACCTTGCCCTCGGTGATCAGGGTATTGGCGCCGATCAGGCAGTTCTTCCCGATCCTCGCCCGGCCGAGCACCACCGCGCCGATGCCGATCAGGGTGTTGTCGCCGATCTCGCAGCTATGGAGCATGACCATATGGCCGACGGTGACTCCGTCGCCGATCGTGAGGGGCTCGCCGGGGTCGGAATGAAGCACGCTGCCATCCTGGATATTGGTGTCCCGGCCAATGGTGATGGGATCGTTGTCTCCGCGCACGACCGCTCCGAACCAGACGCTGGCGCCGGGTTTGAGAATCACGTCTCCTATCAGGGTTGCGTTCGGGGCCACCCAGTATTCGCCCTCCGGCGGAAGCTGCGGTTTCTTGTCGTCGAGAGCGTAGACATTCATCCGCATACCGCCATTTCTGAACAAAACGAGCGCTTTAAGCTCTCGTAAACCACGCTAGCATCATCCTGTTGATGCGATTCGTGGCCGCCATTTCGGCCCCGGATCGGAAGCCGGATCAAGCCCGGTCCGGTCAGACCCTCGGAGGACGCGCGTGGTGCGTTCGGTTCGGCGGCGTATGCCGCTGGAAGTTTGGCCTTCCCTTGATCCGGGCGGATGCGTCGCATCCTCTGTCCACTTCCCTACGATCGTTCGAGGCGATGCTTTTGCGGCATCGCCTTTTTTCATGCCCTGGAGGCGTCCATGACCAAGCGTGCAGCCATCAAGCGCCAGACCCGCGAGATGACCCGTGAACACGGAATTCTCGATTCCCGACAGTTCATTGATGACGCCAAGGTCCGCCGCCTCCCGACCCAGCCCGGCGCGGGGCGCCAGACCCACCACGGGTCCGGCTGGTCGCCCTATCCATCCAACGACGATCGCGACCAGGCCTATCTGAAGACGCTCAAACCCAAGTCGGACGGCCAGGCGGAGATGATGACCGCGATCGACCATCACAACATGGTCCTGGCCCTTGGGCCGGCAGGCACCGGCAAGACCTATCTGGCCGTCGCCAAGGCCGTCGAGGCGCTCGAAGCCGGCAAGATCGGGCGCATCGTCCTGAGCCGTCCCGCGGTCGAGGCCGGCGAGTCGATCGGCTTCCTGCCCGGCGATATGGAGGACAAGCTGGCCCCCTATCTGCGGCCCCTCTACGACGCCCTGTCAGACCGCCTCAGCATGAAGCGGGTCAAGGCTTTGATGGCCGAAGGCCTGATCGAGATCGCCCCGATCGGCTACATGCGCGGCCGCACCCTGAACAACGCCTTCATCGTCGTCGACGAGGCTCAGAACTGCACCTACGTCCAGCTCAAGATGCTGCTGACGCGGCTGGGCTGGCATTCCACCATGGTGGTCACCGGCGACCCGCAACAATCGGACCTGCTGCCGGGCATTTCGGGCCTTACCGACATCGCCGAACGGCTGGCGCCGGTGCCGGACATCGCCGTCGTCAGACTGGCGGACCGCGACATTGTCCGCCACCCGCTGGTCGCGAGCATGATCGGGGTTCTGTAGGGCCAGACCTCAACGAGACGAACGAGGGGGCCGGTCTCGACCGGTCCCCTTTTCGCGCCGGGCGCCGTCAGTCCTCGCCAACGAAATCCTGTGCAAATTCGGGCGTTTCGTCCTCGCCCGGCAGCAGCGGGGCGTCCTCATCGTCCGGGGCCCGAGTCGGGTCGGGCACCTCGAATCCGACCGGGATCGACAGATCCAGCAGTCCGGCGGCCTTCATTTCCTGCACGCCGGGCAGGTCGTAGAGGTTCGAAAGGCCGAAATGCTCGAGGAATTTATCGGCGGTGCCGTAGGTGACCGGCCGTCCCGGCGTCCGGCGCCGACCCCGCAGGCGCACGAACCCCATCTCCAGCAGCAGGTCCAGCGTGCCGCGCGACAGCGACACCCCGCGCACGCTCTCGATCTCGGCCCGGGTGCAGGGCTGGTGGTAGGCGATGATGGCCAGGGTCTCGAGCGCGGCCTTTGACAGCCGACGCGGCTCCTCGCGCTCCTCGGTCATCAGGAAACCGAGATCCGTCGCCGTGCGGAAGCGCCAGCGGTCGGCGACGCATTCCAGCTCGACGCCGCGGTCCTGGTAGCGCTCGCGCAGCGCCGATATGGCCCCGCCCACGTCCGCCCCCTCGGGCAGCCGCCGCGCGATCTCCGCCGCCGACAGCGGGCCGGCCGCCGCGAACAACAGGGCCTCGACGCGGCGTTCGATCTCTCCATGGTCCGGTGCGAACTGGATCACGGCACCAGCTCCAGTCCCTGACCCCGCCCGCGCCGCTTCAGATATAGATCGGCGAAGGCGGCCGCCTGTTTCACATCCATCGCCCCCTCCTTCACCAGTTCCAGACTGGCCGACAGGGTCGAGGCCGTAAAGCT
>JBBRFV010000236.1:0-3799 GCA_038241335.1 Caulobacterales bacterium
GGCCGAGGCACGCAGGGTCGTATGCACGCGCTCACGCACCTGGGGGTCCATCTGGCTAAGCAACTGGCGGAAGGAGGTGTTTCGTCCGGCCGGCGTCTGGGCCGCCTCGACCTGTTTCTCGACCTTGGCGCGGCCGACGAAGGTGGTGACGGCCGCCGCCGCCGCGAACAGGTTCAGCGCCACCGAAACGGCCAGAGCGATCTTCAGGGTCCGGGGAGTCAACCGAGCACCTCCATGTCGTCCACCGCCGTCAGCGACGACTGGTAGAGCACCGCGTCGGCTTGGGCGTCCGCGGTCAGGTGGGTCGTCAGCATGAAGCCGGCGGCGACGCCCGCGCAGGCGGCGGCCGCCCAGCCGGCGCCGAAGGTCCAGGCCAGCCGGTCGAGCCACACCCGCCCTGTGCGTCGTGCTTTCAAGCCCGCGTCTGCGGCCGCGGCGATCACCCGGTCGCGCAGCGCCATCGACGGCGCGGGGGTTTTCGAGACGAACATCCAGGCGTCAGTCGCGTCCGCCTCGGCCAACGCCGCGCGGGCCACAGCCGGCTCGGCCATGGCGAAGGCCTGCGCCGCCGCGCGTTCCGCCTCGGGCCAGCGCCGGGCATCGGCGCCATAGGCCGCGACCAGGGCGAGAAACCGTTCCGCCGTCATCTCACTCCACTCCTTCGGCGCCGGGCCGTAAGCCGGCCAGCGTCGTTCTCAATGCCCGCCGTCCCCGGGACAGCAGGCTTTCCAAAGCCTCGATGCTGACTGACATCAGGGCCGCAGCCTCGATGTTGGTCAGTTCCTGATAGTGGCACAGCACGATGGCTTCGCGCTGGCGATCCGGCAATCGGGCCAACGCCGCGTCCACCGCCGCCGCCGTGTCCGCGGCCATCAGTCCGCGGTCGGGCGCGGGACCTTCGTAAGGCCGCTCCGGCGGCGCATCGGTGGCGATCTCTCGCCGTCGGCGCAGCCGGTCGTAGCATAGGTTCAACCCCACCCGATGCAGCCAGGTGTCGAACCGGGCCTTGCCGGGCGACCATCGCGGCGCCTGTCGCCAGGCCCGCAGCATGGCCTCCTGGGCCACGTCCTCGGCTTCGGCGGCGTCCCCCAGCATCCGGTGCGCCAGCGCCAGCATCCGCGGCAGCTTGCGCGCCACCATGGCCTGAATGGCCGCGGGGTCTCCCTGACCCACGCGGCGCACCAGTTCCTCGTCGGGATCGGCGATAGGCGCCAAGCCGGCCTCTTTCAGTCGTTGCCGAAAGGGTCGATCGGCTCACGACCGCCGTCCCCGACATCTCCTTACTCCGAAGCGGGCGCCGAAGGCGACGCCTGCCGTTCACCGCGATGGGCGGCGCGGCGTTCGGACATCCGGACCCGCATCGCCTGACGGGCCGTTTGCCGCTCATCCGTGGTGATGAAGCCGTCGTGGTCGCCGTCCATGCGGTCGAAGGCCTGGGTCGCGCGCGCCTGCACATCGGCGATCGCCACCGGGCCGCGCGTCGGACGAGCATCCGCAGCCCCGCCACGACCGTGACGACGCATGGGGTCGCCGCCATGACGCATCCGCCCCCCCGCGCCGGCGTCGAACTCGGCCCGGCTGATGGCGCCGTCCTTGTTCGCGTCGATGCGATCGAAGCGCGCAGTGGCGTGTTGGGCCCGGCGGGCCTGCATCGCGACGCGCATTTCCTCAGAGGTCACGGAGCCGTCGCGGTCGGCGTCGGCCTGCGTGAGGCGCTGAACACGCCGGCCGACGAACTCGCTCTGGCTGATCCGGCCGTCGCCGTCCGTGTCGGCATGGGCGGGCGCGTGGCGGCCGGTCTGTTCCGTAGCCTGTTGGGCCACGGCGACGCCGCCGGCTGCGACCAGTGTCAAGGCGGCGAGGCCGCCGACGAAAAGGGTGTTCCGCATCTCGATTATTCTCCGGACCGCCGATGGCGACCTGTTGCCCTGTCCCGAGTTGAACGACGCTTTCGTCAGCCTCCGTCGCGGACCGGAGGCAGGGCCGCCTCAAAAGCCGTCCGCGCGTCCGCCCGGACCTCGTCCAGCCTGCGCTTCAGGGTCGTGAAATCGGCGCAGCCCGCCGCCTCGGCCAATCGCCGTTGCAACCCCTCTGGCTCGGCCTCAGGATCCGGCCGGTCGTCGAACCCGGCCCCAAGCACCTGCGACAGCGCCTGCTGCATCCACCACGCCCGCGCCAGCGCCGGCTCGGCCGTCAGCGCCTCCAGCGTCGATCCGGTCAACGGTTCACCCCGCCCCGCCGCGGCCAGTTGCCGGACCTGGGCCACGAACTCGGCGTCGACCTGGCCGCCGGCCGTCAGTTTCAGGTCCCAGACGCCCTGCGCCGGCCGTTCCCGCGCCATCAGATCGCGCATGCGCCGGGCGTCCCGCACCAGGTCCGCCTCGGGCCGAGGTCGCCGCAGCAACGCCTCCAGCGCCGCGCTGATGCGCGCGCCAAACGCCGGCTCGCTGGCCCACACGACCCGCGCCCGCGTCAGGGCCATGAACTCCCAGGTGTCGGCCTCCTCGGCGTAATAGGCCTCGACCGACGACAGACGCAGCGACACCGGCCCCTTGGCCGCGCCGGGTCGCAACCGCATATCGACCTCGTACAGCCCGCCCTCGGCCGTGTGGGCCGACAGGGCGGCGATCAGCCTCTGGGTGAAGCGCGAATAGAAGACCCCGGCCGCCCAGCCCTTGCCCGCCGACACGGCCTCGGCCGGCGCATCATAGAGAGTCATGAGATCGAGGTCGGAACTGGCCGTCATCTCGCGCGACCCGGCCTTGCCCAGCGCCACCACAGCGACCGCCCCGGCCATCGCCCCGCCCTGCCTTACGGTCTCGGCCAAGGCTGCGGCCGCCAGCGCCCCGATCACCGCGTCGGCCAGGGTCGCATAGGCCAGCCCAGCCGCCTCGGGTCCGGCCTTGCCCGTGAGGGTCTGAAGGCCGATGCGGAACATCTGTTCGCGATGGATGCGGCGCACCACGTTCATCGCCCCTTCGAAGTCCGGCGTCGCCTCCGCCTCCGCCAGCATCTGCTCGGCCACGCCGGTGTCCTCGTCGACGCCGCGGGCGAAGCGGGCGTCCAGCATGCTGTCCAGCGCCGCCGGATAGCGGCCGAGCGTCCGCGCCAGCCGCGGCGCATAGGCCATCACCCCGACCACCAGGTCGAACAGCTTCGGCTGGGCCAGGAACAACGCCTGCACCTGGACGCCGCCGCTCAGGGCCGCGAAGAAGACCGCGAACCGGCGAAAGGCGGCGTCCGCCGCGCCCGTGTCGGCCAACGCCGTCAGCAGCCGGGGGGCCAGCCGGGTGAACAACTCCCGGCCCCGCGCGCTCCGGGTCGCCGGGATGCGCCCGTGATGCCAGCTGCGGATCGTATCGGCCACAGTCGCGGGCTCGGAGAAACCCATCCGCTCCAGGGTCTTCAGGGTCTCAGGATCGTTCTCGACGCCGGTGAACACCAGACTGCCGTACGGCGAGGACAGGTCCTCCTCGTCGTTGAACAGCTCGCCATACCGCGCATTGACCCCCAACAGCCGCGCCTCCACCGCCCCATCGAACCGCGCCAGATCGCCCTCGCCCGCCAGCGCCGCGACCGCCCTTCGCCGCGCCGGATCGAGCGGCAAGGTGTGGCTCTGCTCGTCGTCCAGCATCTGCACCCGATGCTCAAGCCCGCGCAGGGCGACATAGGCGGCGATCAGTTCAGCGCAGACCTCGGGCGTCACATGACCGCCGTCACGCAGGGCAGCCAGCGCTTCCACCGTGCGGGGCTGGCGCAACCCGGGGTCACGGCCCCCGAGGATCAGTTGCTGGGTCTG
>JBBRFV010000237.1:0-3791 GCA_038241335.1 Caulobacterales bacterium
GAGGCGTCTGCGCCGGTGTCGGCGCCGCCGAAGAAGCTCCTGCAGGACGTCAAAACGGTCCTCGCGTCTCCTCCTCTATCGCTCGGCGCCGAGTCGGAGAGCCGCGGCTCCATCGTCACCGGATGGAAGCGCTTCCAGGGCGACTGGCACATTGGCCGGCACTGGCAGGAGCGCACGCGTTACCGGATCGAGGTGATCCCTGACTGGGATGAGCCGACCGCCCGCTCGACGCTGCGCGTGACGGCCGAGACCGAACAGCGCGCCGCCGAAGGCCAGCGCTGGGACCGCGAGCCCCGCGTTCCCCGCCCGGACCGGGCCCAGGAGGTGCTCCGGCAGATCCTCGGGCAATTGTCCAAACCCTAGCTGAACGGCGAACGCCAGGACGCCGAGGCAAGAGGGGGGAAAAATTGCCACGGATGGGGCACAGATGAACACGGATGAAAAATCAGAGAAATCAATTCCGCGGTCTTCAATCTGTGTACATCTGTGCCCCATCCGTGGCTAAATTTTTTTTGCCTTCTCTTCCTGCCTTGGCGTCCTGACGTTCGCCCTGGTTAGCCCTCCCGCCCGTTGTCAGGGTCGGGGCGCGGGTGTATAGCACCTACAATTACAACTCAGCCGCAACGGTCCATAACGGAACAAAACCGACCATGTCCACCAACGTTGACATCCCCCCGCTGGGTGAATCCGTGAGCGAAGCCATCCTGCTTCGCTGGCTCAAGAACGAAGGCGACGTCGTGGCACAGGGCGACCCCCTGGTCGAGTTGGAGACCGACAAGGCCAACGTCGACCTCCCGGCCCCGGGTCCGGGCGTGCTGCACCACGTCAAGGAAGCAGGCGAGACAGTCCACATCGGCGAAACCGTGGCGCGCATCGACGCGGCGCCGGCGGGGGCGAAACCCGCGGCGACCGCGACGCCGCAAGCGGCGGGCGAGAGTGGGAAGGGGAAGGCGACGACATTGCCGCCGGCGCAGCCGCAGGCGGCGCCGCTTAAGGGCACCGGCACTTCGGCGTTCGTCCCGTCGGGCGGGGGCCACGCGGCGCCGGTTGCATCGGGCGGGGCCGGCTCAAAAAACGTGATGGGTCCTGACGACCTGAGCCCCGCCGTCCGGCGGATGGTCGAGGACAACAAGCTCGACGCCCGCTCCATCCCCCCCAGCGGACCCGGCGGGCGGATCACCAAGGAGGACGTGCAGACGTTCATCGATGGTCGCGGCGGCGCCAACGGCGAGGAGGGGGCCGATGGCAACGGCGCGTCCCCCGAGGTCGCGCGTCGCCCCGGGCCGGCGGCCGGCGCGCCGCGCGCGGCGGTGCCGGGCGGCCCGGCGTCAATTCCGTCTTCTTCTTCGTCCCAAGCCCCGTCCGCAGGCAGCTTCGACGCAACCGGCGTCAAGCGCGTGCCGATCAGCAAAATTCGCAAAAAGATCGGCGAGCGCCTGGTCGCCGCCCAACACACCGCCGCCATTCTCACCACGTTCAACGAGATCGACTTGCACAACCTCCAGGACGTCCGATCCCGCTACAAGGAAAAGTTCGAGAAGCAGAACGGCATCGGCCTGGGACTGATGAGCTTCTTCTGCAAGGCCGTCGTGCTGGGCCTGCGCGAGTTCCCCCGGCTCAACGCCTTCATCGAGGGCGAGGACGTCGTCTACCACAACTACGTCCACCTCGGCATCGCCGTCAGCACCGACCGCGGACTGGCGGTGCCCGTGCTCCGCAACGTCGAGACCCTGTCGTTCGCGAAGATTGAATCGGAGATCAAGCGCCTCGCCGCGGCCACGCGCGACGGTAAGCTGGGGCTGGAGGAACTGTCCGGCGGCACGTTCACCATCACCAACGGCGGCGTCTTCGGATCGCTCCTGTCGACGCCAATTCTCAACCCGCCGCAAAGCGGCATCCTCGGAATGCACACCATCCAAAAGCGTCCGGTCGCGATCGGCGACAAGGTCGAGATCCGCCCGATGATGTACGTGGCCCTCAGCTACGACCACCGCCTGGTCGACGGGCGCGAGTCGGTCAGCTTCCTGGTGCGCGTGAAAGAGCTGCTGGAAGACCCGGCGCGACTGCTCTTGGAGATTTGAGCGGGTAAGGTCATGCCGCCTGACGCGCCACTGATGCGCTCAGGCGATGTTCCAGGTCGCCCCGACCTGTTTCTGATAGAGGGTATCGAGGCCGCTTCGGTCAAGCACACGAAGCCAGATCGTGTTCGATCCCGCGAGTGTGGGGGTCGCCCGTACGCTCCAATTCACCGTGATCGTGTCGCCTGCCTTCGTAACGCGCGTCGCGGCACAATCAATCGACCCTCGGCTATTGCGGATCACGTTCGCCGAGCCCGGCGCGAACCCACCGAGAAGGCCCACGTTGTCGTCGCCCTTCAGGTAGAGGCGATTCGTCTTGACGTCGTAGATCACTTCCAGCTGACGTGCCGGGTCGGGCTGAACCCGTGCGGGACACTGACGTACCCGCTTCATTGAAACTAAATCCATTGTGCCGGCGCAGAACGTCACCACGTGCGGGCGGCTCGTTATGAGCCGACCGACTCTTAAGCAGAGCTTTCGCCCGGACGACCCAACCGGCGCCGCCGATAAGCTGGGCGGAAGGCATGACCGGCATGCGCCTATTCGCCGAGCCTCGCCCTACGCGCTGAAGATGTGATCCCGTTTCCCCTTTACGTTCCTCAGCGCGCCGCGACTGTCGACCACGAGCTTGGCGTGATCAGCGATGAGCTGCCAGTCATACGCCGCGTGGTGGGTAGCAATTAGAACAACGTCATACTGCTTGAGCGTATCCGCATTCAGCGGCACGCTCTTCTTGCCCAGGTCGCCCCAGCGCCGCATGGAGTGCGTGGCCGGAACGTGGGGATCGTTGTAGTCCACGTCGGCGCCAAGCTCCTCAAGCTTCTCGATCAGCTCAAAGCTCGGGCTCTCGCGCACGTCGTCGACGTCCGGCTTATACGCAAGGCCGAGGACCAGCACCTTGCTTCCCTTGACCGCCTTGCCGCGATCGTTGAGCGCGTGAGCCACGCGGTCGACCACGTATCCCGGCATGGAGTGATTCACTTCGCCGGCCAGCTCAATGAAGCGGGTCTGCCGGCCGTACTCGCGGGCCTTCCAGGTGAGATAATACGGGTCGATGGGAATGCAGTGACCGCCCAGCCCCGGGCCGGGGTAGAACGCCTGGAAGCCGAACGGCTTGCTGCTGGCGGCCTGGATGACCTCCCACACGTCGATCCCCATGGCCGTCAGCACGACCTTCATCTCGTTGACGAGCGCGATGTTGACCGAGCGATAGATGTTTTCGAGCAGCTTTGCCGATTCCGCGACCTCGGCCGTTGAGACGGGGATGACCTTGTCCAGCGCCCGGCGGTAAAGGGCAGTGGCGACTTCGCCGCTCTCGGGGTCGATGCCGCCGACCAGCTTGGGAATGCTCTGCGTATTGAAATCCTTGCGGCCCGGGTCCTCGCGCTCGGGCGAATAGGCGAGATAAAATCCGTCTTCCTGGCCGCACTTGAGGCCCTTTGCCTCGAACCGCGGGAGCATCACCTCGCGCGTCGTGCGGGGGTAGGTGGTGCTCTCCAGCACGATCAGCTGGCCGGGGCGGAGGGTCTTGGCGATGTCGTCGGCGGTCGTTTCGACGTACGACAGGTCCGGCTCGAGGTGCTTGCCCAGCGGCGTGGGGACGCAGCTGATCAGCACGTCCGCCTCGCCCATGCGGCTGAAGTCAGCCGTGGCATCGAACTTGGCGCCCTTCTGCAGGCCGCTGACCAGCTCGGGGCCCAGGTGCTTGAGATA
>JBBRFV010000238.1:0-3784 GCA_038241335.1 Caulobacterales bacterium
GTCGCCCTGTCGTACGTCTGGCGGGGCGAATGGGCCCAGGCTCCGGCTTCGGGTCCCGGCGACGATCCCACGCCTGGTACGCGATAGGCTTTCCCGGGACCGTTTCGGCCCGCTAGGGTTGCGGCCATGACCGCCGCCGCCACAGACCGCAGCCAGACGATGATGAAACGCCTCGCCGCGGTGTTGGCTTTCGTCTGCCTGGTGCTGCTGCTTCTGGCCGTCGACCAGCGCCGGGCCGTGGACGCCGCCCGGGACGCCGCCGCCGTCGCCGGTCCGGCGGCCGGCCGGTTGTGGAATTGGGTCGGCGACCTGCCCTCGGGCGCGGCCGACGGCTGGAAAGGCTTTCGTCACGCCCTCTCCGGCGACGGCTCCGACCGGTCGGTGGCGGCCGGTACCGGAGACTCCGTCCTGGCCGGAGCGTTCGCCCCGGCGGACGAGGCCACGCGTCGGGCCACGGGAGAGGTCGTCTTTGCGGCGGCCCGGCTGCGTTTTGAAAACGGCCAGACCCTGCGCACCCGGCCGATCCGCATCGCGGCGGGCCGCGACGCCTGGGCGGCAGGTCAGACCTTCGCCGGGCGCCTCGACGCCACGCCCGACGCCCAGATCGAGCTGCGCCGCGTCGTCTCCCTGCATGAGTCCGAACCGGTGGCCGCCTCGATGCTGTGCGAGGGCGCGGTTCCCGCCGCGATAGCCCTGCTGCATCGGGGCGACCGGGTTGATGTCATGCTGTTCCGCGAGGGGTCGGTGATCGGCGAAGACGCTCCCGCCACGGCGCTCTGCGGCGTCTGGCGGTATCTCTCCCGATGAGGCGGCGACGGACATCCTCGGGCCTGGGGCCCCTGACCGCCGCGGCCCTGGCCGGCGTTCTCGTCGCGCTGTGGACCTGGACCGCGCCGGGCGATCCGCGCCTGTGGTCGGCGCCGGGTCATGATCCGGGCGTCATGATCCATGTGCGGGACAACGGCTTCCACACAGACCTGGCCCTGCCGCGCGCGGCGCTCGAGGCGCGGCCCGGACCGCTGGGCGAGGCGGTGCGGGCCCTGCCGCCGGGCGACTGGATCCTGATCGGCTGGGGCGACGCCCGCTTCTACGTCGACCAGAGTCCCATCCAGAGCCGGCTCCCCGACGGCTTCCGCGCCTTCTTCTTTCGGGGCAACGCCTCGGTGGTGATGCTGGACCCTGATCCGTCCGATCCCCGCGACGCCGTCGATGCATCCCGCCGGGTGGATATCCGCCTGTCTCCCGCCGCTTTCGACCGATTGGCGCGCCATATCCAGGCGTCCCTGGCCGTCAAGGACGGTCATGCGCGGCTTTCGGCCCGAAGCGCCGTCGGCGACGCCCGCTTCTTCGCCAGTCGCGAGAATTTCTGGATCGGCCATCTGTGCAATCACTGGACGGCGGGACAGCTGAACGCCGCGGGCCTGTCGGTGCGGCCTTTCCGGTCCATCGTCTCCAGCGAGGTTCTGGGCTCCGCGCGCCGGGCCGAACTGGACACCGGCGGCCCGCCGGACTAGACCCCGCCCTCATTATTTTTGCCGCGTTCGAAAGGCTTCGCCCTTCCGACCGACGCGGCATCGCTTTTTCAGCCGGGTCCGATCCCCGGCGGCGATGAGGACCCGATGAGCAACCGCAAACCCAGGAAGCCCGCCGCCAAGGCCGGCACCGTCAGCCAGCGCCAGCTGCGCGCTTCGGAGATGATCCGCCATGCCCTGGTGGAGGTCATGCGCGAGAACGAGATCCGCGATGAAGCCCTGGTCGGGGTGTCGGTCACCGTCACCGAGGTGCGGCTGTCGCCCGACCTCAAACACGCCACCTGTTTCGTCGAGCCGCTGGGCGCGGGCGTCGAGACGGCGCCGGTCGCCGGCCATATCGACGAAATCGTCAAGGCGCTCAACGTCCACGCCAAATTCCTGCGCGGGGCTTTGGGACGTCACATCGACATGCGTTTCACCCCCGACCTGCGCTTCCGCCACGACGAGAGCTTCGCCGCCGCCGAACGCCTGAACCGGCTGCTGGACGATCCGCGGGTGCGCGCCGATGTCTATGTCTCGCCTTTCGAGGATGACGACGCGGACGACAGCCTCGGGTCGACGGACGAGTCCTGATGGGCCGCCGCAAGAAGGGCGAGATCGTCAACGGCTGGATCTGTCTCGACAAGCCGTTCGGCATGGGCTCGACCGAGGCCGTGTCGAAGGTCCGGCGGCTGTTCGACGCACAGAAGGCGGGCCATGCCGGGACGCTGGATCCGCTGGCCAGCGGGATCCTGCCGATCGCGCTGGGCGAGGCGACCAAGACGGTGCCCTTCATGATGGAGGCGCAGAAGGTCTATCGCTTCACCATCAACTGGGGCGTCTCGACGGACAGCCTGGACCGCGAGGGCCAGGTCACCGGTCGCTCCGATGTACGCCCGTCGGTCGAGGCGATGCGCGCCGCCCTGCTGGCCTTTGTCGGCGAGATCGATCAGGTTCCGCCCCAGTTCAGCGCCATCAAGGTCGACGGCCAGCGCGCCTATGATCTGGCCCGCGACGGCGCCGAGTTCGAACTGGCCAGCCGCCGGGTCATGATTCACGAGGCCGAGGTTTCCGACAGCCCCGACGCCGACCACGTCGAACTGGTCATCCGCACCGGCAAGGGCGTCTATGTCCGGTCGCTGGCACGCGACCTGGCCGCGATCCTGGGCGCCGAGGGGCATGTTTCGGCCCTGCGGCGCGAGCGGGTGGGGCCGTTTTCCGTCGAGAACGCGGTCACGCTGGATTCTCTGGAGGAAATGGTGCATAGCGGCGCCGCCTCGGAAGGCTTGCTTCCCGTCGCGACCGCCCTGGACGACATCCCGGAGCTGGCCGTGACGGATCAGGACGCCTTCTCGCTTCGTCAGGGACGACCGATCGTTCTGCTCCCCCGACAGGTCGAAACGCTCAAGGGCCGCCTTCGGGACGGCTCCAGAACCGTTTCAGCCTTTCAGGGACAGACCCTCGTCGCGCTCGGTCAGTTGCGGGCCGGCCGGCTAGAACCCGACCGCGTTTTCAATCTCCCCTGACGCCCCTCAAGTAGCGGAGCGGGAGGGGTCTCCAACTGGAGTTTACACGATGTCGATCACCGCCGCCCGCAAGGGCGAAGTCATCGCCGACAACGCCCGCACCTCGGGCGACACCGGCTCGGCCGAAGTTCAGGTCGCGATCCTCTCGGAACGCATCGCCAACCTCACCGAACACTTCAAGACCCACAAGAAGGACAACCACTCGCGCCGCGGCCTGCTCAAGATGGTCTCGCAGCGTCGCCGCCTTCTTGATCACCTGTCGAAGGTCGATCGCGAGCGCTACACCGCCCTGATCGGCAAGCTGAACCTGCGCCGCTAGGCGCGGAGACGCGGAACAGTTTCGGGGCGCGGGCCATGTCCGCGCCTCTTTCCGCATCCAGAGACTGCCGCGCGCCGCGGTTTGTTCCGGCGCACCGACGCGAGGGCTGAATACCGGTCCTCACCACTCCCGGGTCTGTCGCGATGGCGCGGCGGCCCATGGACCGAAGGACTGAACGCCCGACGCTCCACCCACTGATGGGACCCCGCGCGGAATCCGCCCGCGGGATACGAAAGACGAAACATGTTCGACATCAAACGCAAGACGATCGACTGGGCCGGCCGCCCGCTGACGCTTGAAACGGGCCGCATCGCCCGTCAGGCCGACGGCGCTGTTCTGGCCACCTACGGCGAGACCATCGTTCTCGCCACCGTCGTCTACGGCCGCGCGCCCAAGCCGGGCCTGGATTTCTTCCCGCTGACCGTCAA
>JBBRFV010000239.1:0-3758 GCA_038241335.1 Caulobacterales bacterium
GACGCCATCCAGCTGGCCGAGGCGGCGACGCTGGAAGATGTGGCCCGCCGCCTGTGGGACGCCCGAACGGTCAATCCCTTCGTCGAGGTTCGGCCACGCGTGGGCGCGGTGGCGGGCGGGTCCGTGCGGGTCCGGCTGTTCGCCGCCCTCGCCCGCCGGGCCGAGGAGGACGCCGATCCCAGGGCTCGCACGGTCGAAGCCTTGCGCGTGGAGTGCGCGCGGGTACTGGACGAGGCCTTCGACGCCGCCGCGGGATCGGGGCCGCGTCTGTTCCTGCACCAACGGCTGGCGCGGGCGTGGAAGACGCCCGAGCGTGACGTCCACATGGTCCGCCGGGCCCTGGTCCTGTCGGCGGATAATGAGATGAACGCCGCCGTGCTGGCGACCCGGGTCGCCGCGTCGGGCGGCGCCTCTCCGGCGGGGGCCGCCCTGGCGGGCCTGGCCACCCTGGCGGGTTCACCCAGGCTGGCGGAGCTGTCGCGCGCCGGAGCCTGGCTGGTCGAGGCGCGCCGTCATCCCGCCGAGATCGGACGGCTGGCCCAGGCGGCGGGCGACGTGCCCGGCTTCGGCGACCCGGCCTGGCCCGGCGGCGACCCGCGCGCGGAGGCCCTGCTGGCCGCGACCGATCTGCCTCAGGACCTGGCGCGGGCCCTGCAGGAGGGCGCGCAGGCCAGCGGCCGCGCCCCCGCCTTCGGCCTGGCGTTGTCGGTGGTCGCCCGGCGCCTCGAGCTGCCGCGCGACGGGGCGGCCGACCTGTTCCTGCTCGGACGTCTGGCCGGTCTGCTGGGCCATGCGCTGGATCAGGTCACGAACGGCTCGCCTATTCGGGCGAGGCTGCGCTATGTGGGTCCTGACTCCGGCGCGCACTGACGCCGGCGACCTGACGGGGGATCCATGTCCGACTGGCTTGCGGCGATCATTCTCGGCCTGATCGAAGGCCTGACCGAGTTCATCCCGGTTTCTTCCACCGGTCATCTGCTGCTGGCCAAATGGATTCTGGGGTTGAACGGCGCCGCCTGGGACACCTTCATCGTCATGATCCAGCTGGGCGCCATCCTGGCGGTCGTGGCGGTCTATTTCGCGCGCCTGTGGAAGGTGCTGCTGGGCCTGCCGGGCAAGGACCCGGCGGCGCGGCGCTTCGCCATCTCGGTGTTGGTGGCCTTCTTTCCGTCGGCCGTGCTGGGCCTGTTCCTGCACGACTTCATCAAAGAGGTTCTGTTCAACCCGACGATCGTCTGCGTCAGCCTGATCGTCGGCGGCGTCGCCCTGATCGTGCTGGAGCGGTTGTCCGACGCCGGAACCATGGGTCTGCGGCGCCGGGTCAAGGACGGCAAGGTGGTTCTGGAGCAGCGCGAACTGACCGAAGACGCGATGCAGCTCACATGGAAGACGTCGCTGGGGGTCGGGCTGTGTCAGTGCTTGGCGCTGGTTCCCGGCGTCTCGCGCAGCGGCGCGACCATCGTCGGCGGTCTGATGATGGGCGTCGACAAGCGCGCGGCGGCCGAGTTCTCGTTCTTCCTCGCCATTCCGACCATGGTCGGCGCCTTCGCCCTGGATTTCTGGGAGAGCCGCAGCCTGATCACCGGCGACGTGGCCGGGCTGATCGCGATCGGCTTCGTCGTCGCCTTCATCAGCGGCCTGTTCGTGGTCCGCTTCATGCTGGATTTCGTCAGCCGCTTCGGCTTCGCCCCGTTCGCTGTATGGCGGATCGCCGTTGGCGCGGCCGGTCTGCTGGCGCTGTGGTTCTACTGAGAGCGCCGACGCCGGGTCGGGCCAAGGCCTGTCAGATCGCCGGGCTTTCCGCGAACTGGCCGCCCCGGCGATAGCGCCACAGATAGCCGGGGACGATGGCGTCCATGGCCGTGGGCTCGATCCCGAGCGCGGCCAACCCCTCGGCCGAGGGCGAAACCACATTGTCGCTCTGCAGGGCGGCGACCTGGTCCCGGGTCAGGATCGGGGCGATCCCGACCAGCGCCGTCAGCTGGGCGAAGGCGCCGACGATGCGGGCGGCGAAGAAGGGCAGGGGCAACAGGCCGTTGCGGCGATTGGTCTCGCGCAACACCAGTTTCAGCACGTCCTCGAAGCTGACCACGGCCGGGCCGCCCAGTTCGAAGGTCCGTCCGGCCGCTTCCGGCATGACCACGGCGCGCGCCACGGCCTCGGCCACATCGCCGACCCAGACCGGCTGGAAGCGGGTCTTGCCGCCGCCGATCAGCGGCAGGAAGGGAGACATGGAGGCCATGGCGGCGAAGCGGTTGAGGAAGTCGTCGCCCGACCCGAACACGATCGAGGGGCGAACGATCACGGCGTCCGGCTTGACCTCGCGCACGGCCATTTCGGCGGCGGCCTTGGTGCGGGCGTAGGCGGACGCGCCCTCGGGATTGGCCCCGATAGCCGACACCTGGACCAGCCGGTCGACGCCGGCGGCGGCGCAGGCCTCGGCGATGTTGCGAGAGGCGTTGACGTGCAGGGCGTGGAAAGAGCGGCCGGGACCCTCGTAGAGGACGCCGATCAGGTTGATGACCGCATCCGCGCCGCGGACGGCCGCAGCGACGTCTTCCGGCTTGGTCGCGTCGCAGCGCACGGCGACGATCTGGCCGACGTCGCCCTGGGGCTTGAGGTCCCAGGCGCGGGCGGGACGGCGCACCGCCACCCGCACCCGCCAGCCGCGTCTGGCCAGGGCGCGCACGACCTGTCCGCCGACGAAACCCGACCCGCCGAAGACGGTGACCAGACCAGGGGCAGCTTCGTTCATGACGGACTCCGAAAGGCGCGTTGCGGCGGGATTAGACGATGGCCCGCGCGCCCGCAACGGAAAGGCGGCGAATCCCTGTTGACCGGCCCGGGGGGCTGCCTTAAGGGTCCGCGCCTTCCGGACGGAAACGCACGCAAGCGCGAACCCGTCGGGGCCCAGGTGGCGTAATTGGTAGACCCGCTGGCTTCAGGTGCCAGTGACCGAAAGGTCGTGAAGGTTCGAGTCCTTTCCTGGGCACCATCTTTTGAGCGGCGCCGCATCTCAGGATGCGGCGCCGTTTTCATTTCTCAGCCTATCGCGCCGGACGCGGTCCGGCGCTACTTGAGGCGGGCCCTATCGCCTCTCGCGCGGCGAGAGGCTAGTTGAGGGCGTGAACAACGCTCGCCGAAGGGGCGCCTCAGCCGCATGACGATCCATTTCCACCAAGGCGACCTGCCGAACGGGCTCGATCTGGGGCCGGAGGTCGCGATCGATTCCGAGACCATGGGGCTGCGCTTCCGCCGCGATCCGCTATGCGTGGTGCAGCTGTCGGCCGGCGACGGCGACGCCCATGTGGTGCGGCTGAACCGCCCCGCCTACGACTGCCCGAACCTGAAGCGGCTGCTGACGGACCCGGCGGTGCTGAAGCTGTTCCACTATGGCCGTTTCGATATCGGCATGTTCCTGCTTCATCTCGGGGTCGAGACGCGACCGGTCTACTGCACCAAGATCGCCTCGAAACTGGCCCGCACCTACACCGACCGGCACGGGCTGAAGGACGTTGTGCGCGAACTGGTCAGCGTCGATCTGTCCAAGGCGCAGCAGAGCTCGGACTGGGGGGCGGCGGAGCTGAGCCCGGCGCAGCTGGAGTACGCGGCCTCGGACGTCCTGTACCTGCACGCCGCCAAGGCCCGGCTGGACGAGATGTTGGTGCGCGAGGACCGGATGGAGTTGGCCCGCAAATGCTTTGACTTCCTGCCCACCCGTTCTGCCCTCGACCTGGCCGGCTGGGACGAGATGGACG
>JBBRFV010000240.1:0-3724 GCA_038241335.1 Caulobacterales bacterium
ACTACGGCGAGCGCGTCGCCAACCCCCGCGCCGGCGCGGTGCGGGTCACCCTCCGCGACGTCGCGCCCGGCGACTATTCCCTGTCCGTCCTGCACGACGCGGACGGCGACCACACCATGGCCATGGGCCCCGACGGCCGGCCCGCCGAGGGCTGGGCCATGGTCAATGGCGACACGCTGCACGGCCGACCGGTCTTCGATCAGGTGAAGTTCACCGTGCCGGCTTCGGGCGATGTCAATCTGACCGTCTCGATGCAGTATCCGGCGGCGCGTTAAGACCCGGCTGGGGCGGCCTGCGCCACGGCCCAGGCCGCCTCGACCCGCCGCGCGAACAACGGTCGCGCGCCCCGCACGCGGGTGCGCCAGTCTCGGCCCCGCCCGTCCTGACCCAGCAGTTGCCCCAGGCTGCCCCGCGCCTCGATCAGCGCCTCCGCCGGCCGATCGCGTGCGATCAGGAAGCCCGCATATTGTTCCGCGTTGGCCAGGGCGTCCGGATGGGCCGGTCCCAGCCGCGCCGCGGCGATGGCGTCGGCCCGACGGTACTGGACCTCGGCCTCCTCCGCCTTGCCGACATGGGCCAGGACGGCGGCATAGCCGTCCAGAGTGTCCAGCAGGTCCGGGCTGTCGGCCCCGACCCCGGCCTCGAACACCGCCAGACCGTCGTGGAACGGCGCCTCGGCCTCGGTCCAGCGCCCCTGGTCGACCAGCGCGTAGCCGAGATTGGCCCGGGCGTTGCCGGTGAACGGATGGTCCGGCCCGACGATCTCCAGCGCCAGATCCAGCGCCCGGCGGAAGGGCGATTCAGCCTGTGCGCCCGATCCGCTGACGTGCAGGAACCAGCCGTAGTTGGTCAGGCACTGGGCCAGCAGAACCTTGTCGCCCGAGCCCTCGGCGATCGACACGGCGCGCCGGTACAGCGGCTCCGCCTCCCGCGCCCGACCGGTCCGCCTGAGCGAATTGCCGAGGTTGGACAGGACGATGGCCAGATGGAAATCCTTGGGTCCGTACAGCACCTCGTACATGCCCAGAACCTGCCGATACAGCGGGTCGGCCTCGGCGTGGCGGCCTTGGGCGACCAGGGCGTTGGCGACGAGATTGAGCGAGTCTGCGGTCTTCTCGTGCACCTGGCCGAGGTATTGGCGGCGCAGCGCTAGGCTCTCTCGCGCCGCGGCCTCGGCCAGTTCGTTCTGGCCCCTGGCGTCGAAGACCCGCGCGCGGTCGTAGATCAGGGTGGCGATCTCGATTTGATCCGGCGGGGTCGCCGCCCGGCGCAGCGCCAGGGCCCGGTCCAGATCGGCCAGGGCCGCCGGATAGTCGCCGGCTTCCAGCTTCAGTCGCCCGCGTGACGACAAAGGCCGCACCAGCCGGGGCCCCAAAGGCCCGTCGCGCCGCTCGACCGCCCCCACGGCGGCGTCCAGCGCCTCCCCGGCGCCCGCCAGATCGTCGGCGGAGAATCGGCGGTCGGCCAGCGCCAGCAGGGCTTCGGACGCCTCATCCGCATCACCGAGGGATGAAAGGATGGAGGCGACGTCCGTTGGCGACGAGATCCGCGCATCCGATGTGGTGTTCGCGGGGGCCGGGGCCGTCACCGCCGGAGGAGGGGGGGGCGGCGGCGGAGGCGGCGGGGGCGGAACCTGCGGCGCGGTCTGGGCCAGCGCCCGGGCGGCGACGAACACCAGCGCCAGCGCCGCCGCTCCCCCCCATGACCGCCGCAACCGGACCACCGCATTCTCCCGTTCGAAAACCAACGCTACGGCCCCCTCCGGACGCCGACAAGGCCGAAGATTACGCCCGAATGAACGACCGCCTCCGCCGCCGTTCAGTGCGTCCGGCCCATAACCGACCCCACAGACGGCCCTCGGCCACCCGATCCATGGAAGGGACGACGCCATGAAACGCTTTTCAGCCACGGCCCTCGCCGCGCCGGCCCTGATCGGCGCCCTGATGTTGACCCTGTTCGCCGCCGGCCCCGCCGCGGCGCAAAGCCGTCATCGCGACAGCCGCAACGACAACACCCGCGACGTGGTCGTCGGCGCCGCGCTCGGCGCCCTGGCCGGCGCCCTGATCGGCCACGGCGACGGCCGCTATGTCGCGGGCGGCGCGCTCGCCGGCGCGGCCGTGAGCGCCGCCTCCGACCCTCGTCCCCAGGATTGCGCCTACTATCGCGACGGCCGCTGCTATCGAAACCAGGGCCATTGGGAGCGCGAGCACGGAATCAACAGCCGCGACGCCTACGGTTATCGCCGGGACCCGGGACAGGACCGGCGCGACCGAGACTATCGCTACGATCGCCGCTGGTAGACCTCATCCGGGTCGCGGCGTTCAGTATTCGCGGTCCGGACCGGGCGGAGAGGGCGGGGGCTTCGGCTCCCGCC
The DNA here is from genome assembly GCA_038241335.1 of Caulobacterales bacterium. Taxonomy (GTDB): domain Bacteria; phylum Pseudomonadota; class Alphaproteobacteria; order Caulobacterales; family Caulobacteraceae; genus Brevundimonas. The sequence continues at coordinate 2,375 of JBBRFV010000240.1, forward strand.
CTTCTTTTGTCCGGAACCCTGATGACCTTTCAGCTTGGCTGTGCGTTCAGGCGCAATGCCGATCGCGCCCGATGTTCTCCAGACCCTGCCCCCGCAGTCCTACGCGGATATCCGCGACCAGGTGCGCGACGGCGATATCCTGATGTGCTCGGCGAACGACAGCTTCTCGCGTCTCATTCGCTGGGCGACAGGAAGCGTGTGGAGCCATTGCGCGATCGCCTTCCGCATGGAGGAGATCGACCGCGTGATGGTACTGGAGTGCGTGGAAAAGATGGGGGTGCGCGCCGTGCCCCTGTCCGCCTTCATCGCCCGCACCAGCAATGGCATTGAGCCCTATCCAGGCAAGATCCTTCTGGCGCGGCATCGGGGCATGGCCGCCGGCTCGCGCCGCCAGCCGATGCGGCGTATGGCCGGGTTCGCCTTCGACCGCCTGGGCGACCGGTTCTCCAAGGTCGAGGCCGCGAAGATCGCGCTCCGGATCGTGCTGGGCCGGTTCCACCGCCGTCTGCACCCGAGCCTCGGGCCCGGAAATGAGTTCATCTGCTCGGAATATGTGGCGCGCTGTCTCGGCGAGGTCGGGTTGAAGGTTCAGTGGGACGGGCTCGGCTTCATCGCGCCGTGCGACTTCGCTGCGGATCCCCGGATCGACGCGGTGGCGCAGATCAGGACCTGACCGGCGACACCCCGCCTCAGACCATCAGCCGCTTCATCAGCTCCGCCGTCGAAGGGTCGAGCCCGGCCGAGGGCTCGCCCCGCTCGACATCGGCCAGAATCGTCTTCGCCAGGACCTTGCCCAGCTCCACGCCCCACTGGTCGAAGCTGTTGATGTCCCAGATCACGCCCTCGACGAAGGTCTTGTGCTCATACAGCGCCAGCAGGGCCCCCAGCGCCTCGGGGGTCAGGGCGTCCATCAGGATGGTGCTGGAGGGCCGGTCGCCGGGGAAGGCCTTGTGCGGGGCCAGCCGGTCCGCTTCGGCCGCGTCCGCCCCCGCCGCGATCAGCTCGGCCCGCGCCTGGGCCGCCGTCTTGCCGATCATCAGCGCCTGGGCTTGGGCCAGGGCGTTGGACCACAGGGGCGCATCGCCCTCGCGCACGTCCATGGCCGCTTCAGAGGTATGGCCGACCACCACGAATTCGGCGGGCACGACCTCCGGTCCCTGATGGATCTGCTGGAAGAAGGCGTGCTGGCCGTTGGTGCCGGGCTCGCCGAACACCACCGGGCCGGTGGCGGTGTCGACGGGCGAGCCGTCGCGCTTCACCCGCTTGCCGTTCGACTCCATCTCCAGCTGCTGCAGGAAGGCGGGCAGGCGGCGCAGGCCGTGGGCATAGGGGGCCACCGTCCGCGCCGGC
>JBBRFV010000241.1:0-3713 GCA_038241335.1 Caulobacterales bacterium
CGGCGCAAGGTGACCCGCGCCGAACGCCGGATCGAACTCACGCCGCAGGAATACAAGCTCCTGGAATTCCTGGCGCGCCGGAAGGGCGAGACGGTCACCCGGACCATGCTTCTGGAAAGCCTCTGGGGCTTTCACTTCGACCCCCGCACCAACATCGTGGACGCCCACGTCAGCCGCCTCCGGTCAAAGGTGGATCGCGGCTTCAGCGCCGAACTGATCCGCACGCTGCGCGGCGTGGGTTATGTGCTCGATGAACCGGAATAGATCTCCGGCCCGGTTGTGGCAGACGACCACCTTCCGGCTCGCGCTGGTGTTCGCTCTTGTCTTCGGCGTCGGCACAGCCGTGTTGCTGGCGGCGCTGGACGTGGCCGTGGGACGCTTCGCCGAGGAAACCGCGCGCGACGCCCTGCGCGACCAGGTCGCCGTCCTCGTGGCCGACGCCAGTGCGGAAGGCGGCGCGGCCCTGATCGCATCCCTGCGCGAGCACGTCGCGGGCGGCCAGCCCGAACGCTTCAGCTACCGGGTCGTCGCGCCCGACGGACAACGGCTGGAAGCCGGGCTACCGGCGTCGGTCGAGACGATGCAGGGATGGGGTCGGTTCCGCGTTCCGGTCGCGCCCGCTGAAGCGGACGAGGCGTCGGGAAGCATCGAGGTCTATGTTCTGACCGCTCGCGCCCGGGACGGGACCTTTATCGCCGTGGGACGCGACACCTATGCGCTCGCGGAACTTCGGCAATGGTTGCGCGGACTGGCGTGGTGGGGCGGATCGGCCCTGGTGTTGCTGGCTCTGGCCGGCGGAGTCGGTTTCGGCGCCGTCCTTCTGCGTCGGCTCAAGGATGTCGCCGCCGCCGCGGAGAGGGTGATGAGCGGGGACCTCAGCGAGCGGCTGCCGTCTCTGGGCGTCGGGCGCGAGTTCGACGATCTGGCCGACACGTTGAACACCATGCTCGAACGCCTCGAGGACGCCATGGAGGCCTTGAGACAGGTATCGTCGGACGTCGCCCACGACCTGCGCACGCCGCTGACCCGGCTGCGCAATACGCTCGAGGATGCCCAGGTCGCGGACGCCGGGGACCGGGACGGGTTGATCGCCGACGCGGTCGACGAAACCGATCGCCTGCTCGAGATTTTTGCCGCCCTGCTGCGGCTCGCCCAGATCGAGGGCGGCGCCAGCCGGAGGTTCGCACCCGTGGATCTTTCCGCGGTGGCCACGGACGTAGTCGACGCCTACCAGCCCGCCGCCGATCAGAGGGGCCGGGTTCTGTCGCTGGATATCGACCCCGCCGCTATGGTGGACGGAGACGCAACCATGCTGGCCCAGGTCATCGCCAGCCTGATCGACAACGCCCTTCTCCACGGCGACCCCGGCAGGGCCATCGACGTATCTGTCCGACGGGACTCCGCGGACGTCCTGGTCAGCGTCGTTGACGACGGCCCCGGCGCGCCCGACGAGGCGTTGAAGCTCCTCACACGACGCTTCTACCGGGTCGATCAGAGCCGACACACGATTGGGTCGGGGCTCGGTTTGTCGATGGTCGCGGCGATCGCGGCCCTGCACGGCGGCCGGCTGGAAATCACGAACGGGCGGCCCGGGCTGGCCGTGAGCCTGCGCCTGCCAGCGGTCTCAGCCCGCCCGGCCGGCTGAACCTCACGTCCCTTTGCCGCTTGTCACCGGTCGAGCCGTCGCCGGCGCCGGCCAGATCGCCTCCGCGAAGAGCCGGACGCCCCTAAATGCAATGTTGCGTTCACCTTGCCCGAACATTGGCTGAACGATGATGCGATCGAGGCACATCGCCTTCCAGTGATTGGAGTTCCAATGAAGCGCATCATCCTGACCGCCGCCGTCGCGTCCCTGGCCCTCGGCGGTTTCGCCATGGCCCAGACCGCCCACCGGCCGGCCCATCACCAGACCGAAGCCAGTGAAGCGGGCGAGGCCGACGAAAGCGCGGAACTGACGGCTCAAGCCCGTGTCACGCCGGCCCAGGCCCAGGCCATCGCTCTTCAAGCCCGGCCCGGCCAAGTGACGGATCATGAACTCGAGCGGGAAGCGGGTGGCACCGGCCTGCGCTATTCGTTCGACATCCGCAGCGACGGCAAGACCTTCGAGGTCGGCGTCGACGCCCGGACCGGCGCCGTCCTGGAGAACCAGCAGGAAGGCCCCAACCCCGACTGAGTGTGCTGAGCCGCGGAGCGTGAGGCTCCGCGGCTCACCGTCCGCTCGTTCATGAAGCAAGTCTCAGCTGGAAAGACTGGTTATGTTCCTCGTCGCTCTTCGTCACGGCCGGTCTCTTCGACCGTATCTTGGGATCGCCGCCCTCGCCCTCGCAATGGTCGGATGTCATCAACGCGCGGCCCCCCCGGAATCGAAGGCGCCGGACGCCGCAGCTCCCGCGGCGGCGACCACCGCGCCGCTCGCCGCGTCCGAGTATTTCGAGGGGCTAACCGAACAGGCCTTCACCGCCTCCCCGGCGGAACTGGACGTCCTGATCGGACAAGCCGGTGAAGCGGCGGCCCGCGACGGCAAGGCGCTCGCGCCGGCGACCGCATCGACCTTGGCGCGAAGGCTGACAGAGATCGACGCGGCCCGCGCCTCACTCAACCGCGCAGACCTCGCGATCGCCTCGGTCGAGAGCTATCGGCTCCTCGTTTCGGCAGGGCCCGTGACGGAGACGGCGCCGGTCCAGGTCAGCCTTCTGGACTACGCTGGCTTCCGGTATGGGGCGGACCTCGGCGCGCAATCAGTGCGCTGGGACGACGCCGGCGTGGCGGCCGATTTCGCGGCGACCCAGTGGCGGCAAATCGAACCGCGCGTCACCGACCCGGCGCTTCGAGCGCGTTTCTCCGCCGCAGTGACAGGCCTGAAAGCCGCGGTCCGGAGCCAGGACGTCGCCGCCGCTCGCAGGGTTGATCAGATCGAGCTCGATCTGGTCGATGAACTCGAGGCCTTCTTCGCCAGGAAGGGAGGCTGAGACCATGGCAGACCTGGTCGCTCATCCGAACCGCTCGCCTCTCGGGACGATGCTCAACAAGGTTCCCGAGATCACCCTCTCCTTCTGGGTGATCAAGATCATGGCCACTACGATCGGCGAAACCGGCGCCGACTATCTGGCGGTGAAGATCGGTCTGGGACTGGCGGGGACGTCCGCCGTCATGACGGGGCTGCTGCTGGTTATGCTGGCTATCCAGCTTCGGGTTCGGCGGTATGTGCCGGTGATCTACTGGATGACGGTGGTCCTGCTCAGCGTCGTCGGCACCCTGATCACCGACAACCTGACGGACCGGCTCGGGGTCAGTCTGTTCGTCTCCACCGGAGCCTTCATCGCCTTGTTGGGCGCCACCTTCGCCGTCTGGTTCAGTCGCGAGAAGACCCTGTCCATCCACAGCATCATCACCCGTCCCCGCGAGCTGTTCTACTGGGCGGCTATCCTCTTCACCTTCGCCCTGGGTACGGCCGCCGGCGACCTCGTCGCCGAGAAATTGCAGTGGGGGTATGCGCTGTCGGCGGTGATCTTCGGTGGCATGATCGCCGCGTCTGCGGCGGCCTACTATGTCTTCAAGGCGGACGTCGTTCTGATCTTCTGGATTGCTTACGTTCTGACGCGACCCTTCGGGGCTTCGATCGGCGACCTCCTGTCCCAGCCGTCCAGCAGCGGAGGCCTGGGCTTCGGCGCGGAACGTGTCAGCCTGGTCTTCCTGGCCGTCATCGGCGGCGT
>JBBRFV010000242.1:0-3712 GCA_038241335.1 Caulobacterales bacterium
GGCATTCCCGAGGATGACCCCCGCAACGCCGCGACCATCGCCGACAACGTGGGCGACAACGTCGGCGACTGCGCCGGCATGGCCGCCGATCTGTTCGAGACCTATGCGGTGTCGACCGTCGCCACCATGGTGCTGGCGGCCATCTTCTTCCGCGGCCAGTCCTACGTCGAGACCATGATGCTGTTGCCGCTGGCCATCTGCGGCGTCTGCATCGTCACCTCCATCATCGGCAGCTTCTGCGTCCGCCTGGGCAAGAAGCAGAACATCATGGGCGCCCTGTATCAGGGTCTGATCGTCACCGGCGTACTGTCCATCGGCGCCGTCTGGTGGGTCATCACCAATCTGGTGCCGTATGAGATCGTCACCAACAGCGGTCTGGTGATCGGCCAGATGAACCTGTTCTACGCCGGCCTCGTCGGTCTGGCGGTCACCGCGGCCATTGTGGTGATCACCGAATTCTACACCGGCTCCAACTTCCGCCCGGTCCGCTCCATCGCCAACGCCTCCGTCTCGGGTCACGGCACCAACGTCATTCAGGGCCTGGCCGTGTCGCTGGAGTCGACGGCGCTTCCGGCGCTGACGATCATCATCGGCATCGTGGTCAGCTACCAGCTGGCAGGCCTGTTCGGCATCGCCATCGCCACCACGACCATGCTGGGCGTCGCGGGCATGATCGTCGCTCTGGACGCCTTTGGTCCGGTCACCGACAACGCCGGCGGCATCGCGGAAATGGCGGGCCTTCCGTCGGAAGTCCGCCACGTCACCGATGCGTTGGACGCGGTGGGCAACACCACCAAGGCCGTGACCAAGGGCTACGCCATCGGTTCGGCCGGCCTCGGCGCCCTGGTGCTGTTCGCCGCCTACACCTCGGACCTGCAGTTCTTCGCCAATACGGCGGCGCCCGGCAGCTTCTTCTACGGCCTGGGCACGGTCGCCTTCGACCTGACCAGCCCCTATGTCGTGATCGGCCTGCTCTTCGGCGGCCTGCTGCCCTTCCTGTTCGGCGGCATGTCGATGACGGCGGTCGGCCGCGCGGCCGAATCGGTCGTGGCCGAGGTGCGTCGCCAGTTCCGCGAGAACCCCGGCATCATGACCTATGAGGTCAAGCCGGACTACGCACGGGCGGTCGATATCCTGACCAAGTCGGCGATCAAGGAGATGATCGTCCCCTCGCTGCTGCCGGTGCTCTCGCCGATCGTCCTGTTCACGGTCGTGCTGTTGCTGCCGAACACCGAGAAGGCCGACGCCTTCGCCGCCCTCGGCGCCATGCTGATGGGCGTGATCGTGACCGGCCTCTTCGTGGCCATCTCGATGACGTCGGGCGGCGGCGCCTGGGACAACGCCAAGAAGGTCATTGAAGAGGGCTTCACCGACAAGAACGGCGTCCTCCACGGCAAGGGCTCCGAGGCGCACAAGGCCGCGGTGACCGGCGACACGGTCGGCGATCCCTACAAGGATACGTCCGGCCCGGCGGTGAACCCGATGATCAAGATCACCAACATCGTCGCCCTGCTTCTGCTGGCGGTGCTGGCGAGCGGAAAGATCGGCTGATCCGGACGGCGCGCCTTCGGGCGCGCCGCCTGCCTCGACCGCACAAGAAGACGCCCCGGAGAGCGATCTCCGGGGCGTTTTTCTGTTCGACGGTAAAGGCGGTCCTAGTCGGGACGGCGCTGGCCGGGCTGGTCCTGGTCCTCGGTGCGCGGCAGCTGGCCGCGGCCGACGTTGCCCAGCAACTGTTCCAGGATCGTCAGCTGACGGCCGCGGGTCGGGGTCTCCCGACGCAGCATCGCGACCTGCTGTCCGTCCTCAAGGCCCAGCGAACGGACGCCCGTCACCTGTCCGGCGTCGTCGAAGCTGATCTCGGTGACCGTGCGCTGCGTCGTCTGAGCCCGGTTGTAGGTGTATTTCTCGGTGATCTGGCTGATGTAGTACCAGACATGGTCCTTCTCGAAGGTCGAGGTCGTCGACGGCGTGCCCAGCTTGGTCAGCACGGTCTGGCGCGTATCCGTCCCCGCCAAGATGTCCTGGGGCTTGGCGTCGATCACCTGGAAGCCGTTCTGGCCGATGGTTGGCGCGCAGGCCGAGGCCAGGGCGGCGAAGGCCGAAACGGCCAGAAGGGTCTTCAAACGGGTCATGAGCAGGGGCCTGCGACAGAACAAGGTCTTTGACCTAACCGGACACGGGCCTTAGTTCAACGCCGCGGCGGAAAAGGGGCCGCATGATCATGCTTCAGAATCTCTTCCGATCACGTTCCGGCGAGCGACCCGTCCGGGTCGGCGACGCCCTGTACGCCCTGGCGGTGGATCAGGCACGCACGCCGGCCTTCTATACGACGCTGGGGGTCGCAGACCGGATCGACGCCCGCTTCGAGCTCTACACCCTGCATGTGCTGCTGCTAGCGATGCGACTGAAGGACGGGAGCGAACGCGGCGCTGACGCCGGGCAGGCCCTGTTCGACACCTATGTCTCGGCGCTGGACAATGCGCTGCGCGAACTGGGCGTGGGCGACATCTCGGTGGGCAAGAAGATGCGCAAGCTGGGCGAGGCCCTGTACGGCCGCATGACGGCCTATGAGACGCCGCTGAAGGACGGGGACATCGCGGCGCTGACGGCGGCCCTGGCGAAGAACGTCTATGAGGACGAGGCCGCGCCCGGCGCGCCGGCCCTCGCCCGCTACGCGTTGGCCAGTCGCGATTCGCTGGCGGCGCAGGATTTCGACGCCGTGGCGCAAGGCCCGCAATGGGCGGCGGTGACCGCATGAGTGCGCCCGATCTTCCGTACAGCGAGCCGGTTCGGCTGCATCAGGTCGGCGGCGGTGTGACCAAGCGGCTGGAGCCCGACGCAGCGGCGCGCAAACGAATCGCCAAGGCGCTGGACCTGGCCTCGCTCGACGCCTTCACGGCCGAGATCACCCTGGCCCCGGCCGCGACCGGCTATCGCCTGACCGGGCGGATCCAGGCGCAGGCGGTCCAGACCTGCGGCATTTCGCTGGAGCCGCTGCCGGTGACGATCGATGACCGGTTCTCCCTCACCCTCGCCGAGGCGGTCGAGCCCGAGTCGGACGAGATCGTCATCCCTCTGGACGACGAATCGCCCGACCCCATCGAGGACGGCAAGGTCGACCTGGGCCAGTATGCGGTTGAGCAACTGGCGCTGCGGCTGGATCCTTTCCCGCGCAAGCCAGGCGCAGAGTTCGTTCAGCCGCCCGAGCCCGCCGAAATCTCGCCGTTCGCGGTGTTGCGGACGCTGAAAGGCGACGACGGAGACGGTGAAGGTTGACGTAGCGGCGAGCCGGTTGCATCCCCTTTTTACGTGGCGCTATCGTCGCCGCCTGACGAGCGCCGGGGCTGACGGCGCGACGGAGTCGTAACGGCTTGCCATCCCCGACAATCATTTCGCTCGACGCCATGGGCGGCGACCACGGCCCGTCTGTCGTCGTGGGCGGCGTCCGCGACTACCTCAACCGGAATGGCGGAGGGGGCGTCCGCTTCCTGCTGCACGGCGACGGCGAAGCGATTCGGGCCGAACTGGTCCGCTGCAAACTGGGCGAGGACGTCTGCGAAGTCCGCCACACCGACAAGGTGGTGGCCATGGACGAAAAGCCGGCCACCGCCATGCGTCGCGGCAAGGGCTCGAGCCTGTGGAACGCCATCGAGGCGGTGAAGACTGGCGAGGCGTCTGCGATCGTGTCGGCTGGCAACACCGGCGCCTT
>JBBRFV010000243.1:0-3687 GCA_038241335.1 Caulobacterales bacterium
GTGGATGCTCCACATCACGAGCGTCGTGCACGGAGCAATCAACAGGATCAGTATTTCCATGGCGGTGAGCCAGGGATCGGGGATTGGATCGCCCGCGGTGGTTCTCGCTGCTAGACCGAACAGGAGCACCGCTCCATAGACCACGGTTGCGCCAAAGACCGCGAGCGCCGAAGCGACGGCCACCCGTCGTCCACTGGTGGTAAAGCGCTCCTGCATGGCTGCCAATCATCCTTCAGGTGGTCGTTTTAGCACTGATCAGACCGGCCAGGCTCGACTTCCGGTCTGCCCGGTGAGGCCGTAGCGACTGTCGCAAACGCCGCTGCTCTTCCCGTGCTCGACCTTCGCGACTAAGCGGGGGCGCATGATCGCCGAATCCGAAGTCCTGACTCGCGTCGAATCCGGCGTGGGCCGCATCACCCTGAACCGGCCCAAGGCGCTGCACGCGCTGAACCGCGGCATGTGCGAGATCATGACCGACGCCCTGCTGGCGTGGCGCGGGGACGACGCGGTCCGGTCGGTGCTGATCGATCACGCGGGCGAGCGCGGCTTCTGCGCCGGGGGCGACATCCGCATGATCGCCGAGAGCGGGGCCGGGGATGCGTCCGAGGCCAGGGCCTTCTTCGCCGTCGAATACCGGCTGAACCATCTGATGTTCGGCTATTCCAAGCCGATCACGGCCATTGTCGACGGCATCGTCATGGGCGGCGGGGTCGGCATCTCGGAGCCGGCGGACGTGCGGGTGGCGACCGAGCGGACCAGCTATGCCATGCCCGAGACCGGGATCGGCCTGTTCCCCGACGTGGGCGGCGGGTGGTTCCTGCCGCGGCTGCCGGGGCAGACGGGCGTCTGGCTGGCCCTGACCGGAGCCCGGCTGAAGGCGGTGGACACGGTGGCGCTGGGCATCCACACCCATTTCGTCCCGTCGGACCGGATCGAGGCGCTGAAAAGCGCCCTGATCGCGCATCCGGCCGAGCCGAAGACCATCGCCGACACCCTGGCGGCCGATCCGGGGCCGGCGCCGAGCGCGGCGCATCGCGAGGCCATCGACCGGCTGTTCCGCTTCGACCGGGTGGAGGACATCGTCGCGGCGCTGGTGGCGGACGGGTCGGACTGGGCCTCGGCCCAGCTGGCGATCCTGAAGACCAAGTCGCCGCAGTCGATGAAGGTGACGCTGCGCCAGCTGCGCACAGGGGCGACGCTGCCGTCGTTCGCCGACACCATGGCGATGGAGTACCGGCTGGGCGGCCGGGTGGTGCGGACGCACGACTTCCAGGAGGGGGTGCGGGCCGTGATCGTCGACAAGGACAACACCCCGGACTGGTCGCCGGCCGATCTGGCCGGGGTGACGGACGCCGCACTGGACGCCCTGTTCGCCCCACTGCCCGCCGGCGAGGCATGGACGCCGCTCTGACGCCTTGCCGCCCGCGAGAATCAGTCGCAGGTTCCGCTCCATGAGGGGAGAGCCCATGACCGACGCCAACGCCGCCGACGCCAGCCCGCGCGACCGGAGCTTCTTCGGAGAGCCGAAGGCGCTGGGCTTCCTGAGCTTTACCGAGGCGTGGGAGCGGTTCTCCTACTACGGCATGACGGCGCTGCTGGTGCTGTACATGACGCAGCAGCTGCTGTTGTCGGGGCATGTTGAATCGATCGCCGGCTTCGCGGGCTTCCGCTCGATGCTGGAGTCGGTGTTCGGGCCGATGAGCACGCTGGCGCTCGCGTCGCAGATCATGGGGCTCTACACCGGCCTCGTCTATTTCACCCCGGTGCTGGGCGGCTTCATCGCCGACCGCTGGCTGGGTCGGCGCAAGGCGGTGGTTATTGGCGCGGTGCTGATGAGCGCCGGCCACCTCGCCATGGCCTTCGACGCCTCCTTCCTGCTGGCGCTGGCTCTGCTGATCACCGGCTGCGGCCTGCTGAAGGGCAACATCTCGACCCAGGTGGGCGAGCTCTATGCCGAGACGGACGGGGAGGGGCGCACGCGGGCCTTCGCCATCTTCTCGATCGGCATCAATGTCGGGGCCGTGGTCGGGCCGCTGGTCTGCGGCCTGCTGGCCCAACTGTACGGCTGGCACGCGGGCTTTGGCCTGGCGGGGGTGCTGATGCTGATCGGCCTGGCCACCTATCTGGCCGGCTATCGCTACTTCCCGGAGGACTCGTCGCGGGCGAAGACCGAGCGGCCGAAGACGACGCTGACGGCGCGCGACTGGCGCATCGTCGGCGCGCTGGGCGTGGTCGCGGCCCTGACCATCTTCCAGTCGATTTCCTACTACCAGAACACCAACATCGCCCTGATCTGGATCAACGCCAAGGTGGACCTGAATTTCCTCGGTTTCACCGTGCCGACGCCCTGGTTCAACTCGATCGATCCGCTGGCCAGCATCGTCGGGGTGCCGCTGCTGTTCGCCTTGTGGCGGCGACAGGCCGAGAAGGGACGCGAGCCGGGAGATCTGGGCAAGATCGCGGTCGGCGCCTGGATGGCGGCCGGGGCCAACCTGATCCTGGTCGTCGCGGCCCTTGGGTCTGGACGGGTCCCGGTGATCGCGCCGATCATCTACGACATCCTGCTGGGGATCGCCTTCCTCTACTACTGGCCGACGCTTCTGGCCCTGGTGTCGCGCACGGCGCCGCGAAGCATCCGGGCCACCCTGATGGGCGCGGTCTTCCTGTCGCTATTCCTCGGCAACTTCATCGTCGGCTGGATCGGCGGCCTGTACGAAAGCATGACCCCGGCCGCCTTCTGGGCCATGCACGCGGGCATCGCCGCCGTCGGCGGCGTGCTGATCCTGCTGCTCAAGGGGCCGCTGAAGCGAGCGTTGGAAATCGCCTGACGGTCTTGCCACGGGACCAATTCGGGCGCGTAGCTTCGCCGCAAATCATTGAGGATCGATCGATGCTGAAGTCGCTGCTTCTGGCCGCCGCGTGCGCCGTGTCGTTGTCGGGTTGTGTCATCGTCGCGAGCGACGGGGGAGAGCGAACCGTCGTCACCGGCTCGGACGTCCCGCGGGCTGCCCTGCGCGCCGCCAGCTACGCCGCCGCCCTGTCCGACAGCCGTAGGCCGCCCGAGGATGTAGCGCGCGATCCTCTGCGCCATCCGGACGCCATGATGGACTTCATGCATCTGGATGACGGCGACGCCATCGCCGACATCCGGCCGGAAGAGGGCTATTTCACCCGCGTGTTCTCGCCGGTGGTGGGCGCCGGCGGCCACGTCTACGCCTTCGTGCCGACCCAGACGGCGACCCGCGAGGACGGCTATTCCGACGCCCTGGCCGCGGCCTTCCCGAACGTCAGCCGGGTGACCGGAAACCTCGAGACCATGACCTTCGGCGCGCCGCTGGACGTCGTCTTCATGGGTCAGGAATATCACGACTTCACCATCCCCCGCTTCGGCGTCGATGTGGCGAAGATGAACGCGGCGGTGTTCGCGGCGCTGAAGCCCGGCGGGCTGTACGTTATCCTGGACCACCAGGCGTCGGCGGGCGCGGGCATTTCGGTGTCGGGCACCCTGCACCGGATCGAGGGCGCCGAGCTGCGCCGCGAGGTCGAGGCCGCGGGCTTCATCTTCGACGGCGAGAGCGACGCCGTGGCCAATCCGGCCGACGACCATTCGCTGCGGGTGTTCGACGAGGCCATCCGCAGCCGCACCGACCAGTTCGTCTACCGCTTCCGCAAACCCGGCTGATCATT
>JBBRFV010000244.1:0-3686 GCA_038241335.1 Caulobacterales bacterium
GGCGCGCCCGACCACCGCCTCCCGCTCTGCGACGTTCAGCGGAACCCGGGCCAGCAGCCCGCGCACGACCTCGCCCTCGTCCGCGAACTTGCCCTGGTCCAGCGCATCCCAGTCCTGCGACAGGGGGACGGGCGGAGAAACGTGTGCGTGCATGGCCGCCTCCTAGACGTTTTTTTGCCGGAACGGGAGAGGGCGCGGCGTCTCGCCAACGTCATCGCAAACCGCTAGACCGTTTCCCCGACCAACGGCGGAGCCTTCCGGCCCATATGCGCATCGTTCTGGCCACTGACGCCTGGGAGCCCCAGGTCAACGGCGTCGTCCGCACCCTGACCCGGACCATCGCGGAATGCCGCGCCATGGGTCACGAGGTCGAGGTCGTCGAGCCGAGCCAGTTCAAGACCATCCCCTGCCCCACCTATCCGGAGATCCGGCTGGCGCTGGGGGCGGAAGAGGAAATCCGCGAACGCCTGCGCGCCTTCGAGCCCGAGGCCGTCCACATCGCCACCGAAGGCCCCATCGGCATCGCCACGCGGCGCATCTGCGTGGAATGGAAGCTGCCCTTCACGACCAGCTACCACACCAAATTCCCTGAATATGTCTCGGCCCGGTTCCCGATCCCGGTGCAGGTCGGCTACGCCTATATGAAGTGGTTCCACAAACCGTCGGGCCGGTTGATGGTGGCCACCCCGACGCTGCGTGACGAGTTGATGGCGCACGGCTTCCGCAACGTCTCGCCCTGGTCACGCGGCGTCGACACCGAACAGTTCAACCCCGACCTGCCGCGCATCTATGACGAGCTGGGCGGCGCGGACTGGCCCCGGCCCTTCTTCCTCAACGTCGGCCGGGTGGCCGTCGAAAAGAATATCGAGGCCTTCCTCAAGACCGACCTGCCCGGCACCAAGATCGTCGTCGGCGACGGCCCGGCCCGGGCCGAGCTGCAGGAGAAATATCCCGAGGCGAAATTCCTCGGCGCCCGTTTCGGCGAGGAGCTGGCCCGCTGCTTCCGCGACGCCGACGTGTTCGTCTTCCCCAGCTGGACCGACACCTTCGGCCTGGTGATCCTCGAGGCCATGGGCACGGGCACGCCGGTGGCCGCCTATCCCGCCCACGGGCCGATCGACATCATCCCTGGCTCGAACGCCGGCGCCATCGACGAGGACCTGCGCACCGCCTGCCTGAAGGCGCTGGAGTGCGACCGCGCCGCCGTGCGGGCCTATGCCGAGAAATTCAGCTGGCGGGCGTCGGCCGAACAGTTCGTCGAGAACCTGCAGCCCTATCCCGAGCCGGAACGCGGACGGTTCTGGCGGAGGTTACGCCGGATCGCCCGGCTGCGAAGGCGGGCGGCGGCGTAGCAGAACCGCCTCTCCCTCCCGTCATGGGGAGGGAGACCCCCCGCGTCTATTTCGTCGGCGCCGTCATGGGCGTGAGCGCCTTGGCGATGGCGCGCTGGGCGGCCAGCTGGTCGGCCGGCAGCGGCACCAGACCGCGGTCCTGCAGATAGCCGCCGCGGCCAGCGGCGGCGTCCGAGAGAAACTCCTGCACGAACTGCTCGAGCCCCGGGGTCACGCCCACGTTCTGCTTCTTCACATAGATGTAAAGGCTGCGGGACAGGGGATAGGACCCGTCGGCGATGGTCTCGAAGGTCGGGGCGATCCCGTCGACCGTCTCGGCCTTCACCGTATCGAGGTTCTGGGCCAGGAAGGAATAGCCGAACACGCCGAGCGAGCCCGGCGTCTTGGCCAGGGTCTGGACGATGGCGTTATCGTTCTCGCCAGAGTCGATCCAGCCGCCGTCCTCGCGAAGGGTGTGGGTCAGGGTCTCGAAACGGGTCTTGTCGGCCTCCAGCGCGGCTGTGGCCGGGACCAGCTTGCCGCCCGGCGCCATGGCCAGTTCGAGGAAGGCGTCGCGCGTGCCCGAGGTGGGCGGGGGGCCGTAGACCTGGATGCGTTGGTTCGGCAGGCGGGCGTTGACCTGGTTCCAGGTCGTGGCCGGGTTGGCGACGAAGGTCCCGTTCGGTCCCGGCGTCTGTTTCGCCAGCGCCTTATAAAGGTCGTTCAGCTGGAAGTTGAAGCTGTTCCCGGTGCGGGCCGTGGCGATGACGATGCCGTCGAAACCGATCTTGATCTCGACGATGTCGGTGACGCCGTTTTTCGCACACAGCTCGAACTCGGACTTCTTCATCGGCCGCGAGGCGTTGGCGATGTCCGGGGTCGAGGGGCCGACGCCCTGGCAGAATTGCTGGATGCCGCCGCCGGTGCCCAGCGACTCAATGCGCGGCGCGGCCCCGCCCGAGGTGCGGTTGAAATTGTCTGCCACCCGGCTGGCGAAGGGGAAGACAGTCGAGGAGCCCGCGGCCCAGACGCCTTTGCGGGCGGCCTGACCGGACCCGGCCCCGCCTGCGTTGTCGCCGCAAGCTCCGAGGGCGAGCAGGGCCAGGGTCGAGACGGCGGCGAGAAGGGTGCGGGTCATCGGGAGCGCTCCGGGAAGGGACGATTCTGCGCCCGCTTAGACCAGAGGATTGTGACGGTTCCCGGCGGCGATCCGTGACGGTTGGACGACGCCTCAGCCGGACGCGGCGTCGGGGTCGGCGGCGCGGGCGCCCTCGGCCGGAGCGCCCGCCGCACCCTTCAGATCGCCGCCGGTGTTCTTGATCGGGTCCGGATCGGCCCCGGACGGCGACTGGGGACCGGCCGGGGCCCTGCCATTGCTGGCCAGGGTTTGATTGATCGCATCCTGGTCGGGGTCGATGTCGGACCCGGTCGCGGCCCCGCCCTCGAGCGATCCGGCCCGGGTGTCCGAGCCGGAATCCGTGCCGGACAGGGCCGCGGTGAGGGCGTCGGGCGTGCGTCCAAGATCGGGCCTCTCGCCCATGTCGTCCGCCTCTCTGGCTTCTTCGGTCTGGGGATCGGGCATGGCGGGTCTCCTTCACGGGAGGAAGCGGGCGGACGCCGTGACGGTTCCCGGCAGTTCACCTCCCCATTCGCCCGCGCGAATGGAGAGGTGACTGATGGTCCTACTTCCCGAACAGCTTGGCCCAGCGGCGCTTGTCACGGGCCTTCCAGGCCCCGCGGTGATAGGCGTCCGAGCCGATCAGCGGCACCACGGTGGTGGCTTCGGCGAAGACCATCTGTTCGTGGGTGGTCTGGACCTTGCCCCAGGAGGCGGCTTCCTTGAGCGTCGAGGACGAGCAGGCGCCGTCACGCACGTCGGCGACCGTGATCTGGACCGCATAACGGTGCATCTCGGCCTCGACGCCGAGGATCTCGGCGCAGACCACGGTGTCCTGGGCGAAATTCTTCGGCACGCCGCCGCCGACCATGAACAGGCCGGTGACCCCTGCGGCGATCTTGATGTCGGTCAGTTCGCGGAAGTCTGCGACCGCGTCGATCATCAGATACGGCTTGCCCGCCGCGATCTGTTCCTTCTGGTGCTTGACCAGTCCGAAACCCGCCGAGGAGTCGACGAAGGCCGGGCAGAAGATCGGCACGCCCTCTTCATAGGCGGTCTGGATCAGCGAGTCGGGCTTCTTGGCGTTGCCCTCGCTGAGCCATTTGCCCATCTCCCAGATGAACTCGCGCGAGGAATAGCCGCGCGGCTCCAGCCGGTTGCAGATCTCCAGGATGGTGTGGTCGCAGGCCTGGAGCTCTTCCTCGTCGATATAGGTGTCGTAGATCCGGTCGATGTAG
>JBBRFV010000245.1:0-3675 GCA_038241335.1 Caulobacterales bacterium
GTGGGTTTTTTTGTTTCTTGGGTGTTGTGAGGGGGTGGGCCATTTGGGTTCGCGATGGGGAGCGGCCCGGTCCGACTGAGCCATCACTAATCACCAGCCACTAATCACTGGCCACCCGACACCAGCGGCGGCGCAGACGAAAATCGCAGGTGACGCGCGGTAAATCCCGCTCTAGCGTCGCCGCCATGCGCACATTCCTTCTCGCCTCCACCCTGTTCGTTGCGGCGATGTCGCCGTTTTCCGTGGCCATGGCCGAAGACGGCGCCCCCCCGGCGTCGGTCCAGGCCGCCACGCCCGCCTCGGCGATCCTGACCCCCGAGCGGGTGTTCTCGAACCCGTCGCTGTCGGGTCCGGTGGCCAAGGGCGTCAGCCTGTCGCCGGACGGCGAACTGGTCGCCTTCCTGCGCTCGCGGGCCGACGACGCCGAGGTCCAGGACCTGTGGGCCGCGCCCACTGCCGGCGGCGAGCCGTTCAAGCTGATCGACGCGCGCGCCCTGGTTCCCAACGCCGGCGAGCTGTCCGAGGCCGAGAAGGCCCGGCGCGAGCGGATGCGCATCAGCGCGCGCGGCGTGGTCGAATATTCGTGGGACGAGCAGGGCCGCTACATCCTGGCCCCGCTGGAAGGCGACATCTATCTGGCCAGCCGCGAGGGCGGTGCGGTGCGGCGGCTGACGCAGACCCCGGCTGACGAGATCGACGCCAAGGTCTCGCCCCTGGGCGCCTGGGTCTCGTTCGTGCGGGACCAGAACCTGTACGTCATCAATCTCGCCACCGGCGCCGAAACGCCGATCACCGACGACGGCGCGGGCCTGATCACCTGGGCCACGGCCGAGTTCATCGCCCAGGAGGAAATGGACCGCGACACCGGCTACTGGTGGAGCCCGGATGAGCGCTACATCGCCCTGCAGCGCACCGACGAGAGCGGCGTGGACATCGTCCCCCGGCTCGACATCGCGGCGGGCGGATCGACCGTGGTGCAGCAGCGCTATCCCCGCGCCGGGCGGCCCAATGCGGTGGTCGAGCTGTATGTGCGCGACATCGTCAGCGGGAGCCGGGTCAAGGTCGATCTGGGCGACAACACCGACATCTACCTGGGCCGGGTCAACTGGTCGGCCGACGGCAAGACCCTGTATGTCCAGCGCGAGAGCCGCGATCAGAAGCGCATCGACCTGCTGAGCGTCGATCCGTCGACCGGCCGTTCGCGCGTGTTGCTGAGCCAGACCAGCGACACCTGGGTCGACCTGACCGACGACTTCAAGCCGCTGGCGGACGGGCGCTTCATCTGGTCGACCGAGGAGACCGGCTGGCGGCACCTGTATCTGTACGACGCCAATGGGCGCAAACTGCGCGCCATCACGCGCGGGCCCTGGCCGGTGAAGTCGCTGAACGGCGTCAATGAGCGGACCGGCGAGGTCTTCTTCACCGCCTCCATGCGCGACGGCCGCGAACTGCCGGTCGAGCAGCAACTGTTCCGGGCCAATCTGAACCGCACGACCGAACCGGTCGCGATCACTCCGGCCGGTGGCTGGTGGACCGCCTCGGTGAACCGCACCGGCACGGCCTATGTCGGCAACTATTCCGATCCCTCGACCCCGCCGCAGTCGGCCCTGTACCGGACCGACGGCACGCGGGTGCGCTGGATCGAGGAGAACAGGCTCGACGCCAGCCATCCCTTCTTCCCCTACGCCTCGCGCCTGCGGGTTCCGGAATACGGGACCCTGCCGAGCCATGGCGAGACCCTGGTCTGGCGCATGCAGACGCCGCCGAACTTCGATCCGTCGAAGAAATACCCGGTGGTGATGCAGGTCTATGGCGGCCCCAGCACCGGGGCGGGGGTCACGCGCGGTTGGCAGTCGCCAACCAATCAACTGTTGACCGAAGCCGGCTACATCGTCTTCCGCCTCGACAACCGCGGCGAGGGCGACCGATCCCAGGCGTTCGAAAGCGCCCAGTTTCACCACATGGGGGTGGTTGAGACCGAGGATCAGGTTCTGGGCGCGAACTATCTGAGAACGCTGCCCTATGTGGACGGAGACCACATGGCGATCATGGGCTGGTCCTATGGCGGATTCATGAGCCTGAACGCCCTGACCGAGCCGAAGATGGGTCTGGCCGCCGCCGCTGCGGGCGGGCCGCCGACCAACTGGGCGCTGTACGACACCCACTATACCGAACGCTATATGGGCACGCCCCAGAACAACGCCGAGGGCTACGCCGGCACCGACGTGACCCTGCGCATTCCCGATCTGACGGGCCGGCTGCTGCTGATGCATGGCATGGCCGACGACAATGTGGTGTTCGAAAACTCGACCCGGCTGATCGACGCCCTCCAGGCGCGCAGCGTGCCGTTCGAGATGATGCTCTATCCCGGTCAACGTCACGGCGTCCGTGGCAACGAGAGGCAGCTACAGCAATGGCGGACCTATCTGGACTTCTTCGACCGGACCATCGGGTCTCGGGCGCCCGCCGCCTCGCACTGATCGCGGCGGCGGCCGGAGCTCTGGGGCTTTCGGGCTGCGCGAGTCTGCAGATGCCGGGGACGACGCCGGAGCCGGTTTCAACCGCCGTTGCGGCGCCGACCTCGGAAGTGGCAGCGGGCGGCGACGATCAATGCCGTCCCCTCAGGGAATGGCCGGCGCCGATCCAGGTCGTCTGGGGCCAGCGCATGGACGCTGCGGGTCGCACCCCGCAACAGTTCGCCGACACCCGCGTCTGCCTGTCGCCCGCCGAGACCGGGGCGGTGATGGCCAGCTACCGCGGCGTGCTGCAGTCCGTGGTCGCCATGGATGGCGAGG
Source organism: Caulobacterales bacterium (assembly GCA_038241335.1). Classification (GTDB taxonomy): domain Bacteria; phylum Pseudomonadota; class Alphaproteobacteria; order Caulobacterales; family Caulobacteraceae; genus Brevundimonas. The sequence continues at coordinate 2,796 of JBBRFV010000245.1, forward strand.
CGCACAGCGTGCTGCGCTGGGTCGACGTGTCCCGGCTTGGGCCTTCCACCACCGACCGGTCGACGCCCCTGTGGGGCTTCCCCATCCTGCTGAAGGACAATATCGAGACCGCCGACATGCCGACCACGGCCGGTTCTCTCGCGCTGGCGGACAATGCGCCGGGCCGGGATGCGCCGGTGACCGCGCGCCTGCGGGCCGCCGGCGCCGTCATCCTCGGCAAGGCCAACCTGTCGGAATGGGCCAACATCCGTTCGTCCAACTCGATCAGCGGCTGGAGCGCGGTCGGCGGGCAGGTGCACAATCCGTATGATCCGCTGAGGACGCCGTGTGGCTCGTCGGCGGGGTCGGCGGTCGCGGTGGCTCTCGGCCTCGCGCCGGCGGCGATCGGAAGTGAGACGGACGGGTCGATCACCTGTCCCGCGTCGGTCAACGGCGTCGTCGGGTTCAAGCCGACCGTCGGGATGGTGTCGCGCACCTTTATTGTCCCGATCAGCCATTCGCAGGATACCGCCGGACCGATCGCCACCACCGTCGAGGACGCGGCCATGGTGCTGACCGCCATCGCCGGTTCGGATCCGATGGATCCCGCGACGGCTGAGGCCGACTCGCACAAGGTCGACTTCAAGGCGGCGCTGGACGCCAACTCCCTGCGCGGCGCCCGGGTCGGGGTGCTGCGCTATGCGGTCGGGAACTATTCGGCCGAGACCCAGGCGGTGTTCGAACAGTCGCTGCAGGCCATGCGCGACGCCGGGGCGGAACTGGTGGAGATCACCACGGCGCCGAACCAGCAGGGGCTGGGCGCGGCCGAGCTGATGGTGCTGATGACCGAGCTGAAGGCGGACATGAACGCCTATCTGGCCTCGACCGACCCGGCCCAGGT
>JBBRFV010000246.1:0-3636 GCA_038241335.1 Caulobacterales bacterium
GATCAGAGGGCTCCCCCTTCTCGACCCGACGCGCGGCGGATTGTAGAGACCGTCCATGGCCATCCGCGTCCAGCTCGACCGCATCCTTCTCGAACGGCGCATGTCGCTGACGGAGCTGGCCGACCGCGTGGGCGTGACCCTGGCCAATCTGTCGATCCTGAAGACCGGCAAGGCGCGGGCGATCCGGTTCACGACGCTGGACGCCCTGTGCCGCGAACTGGGCTGCCAGCCCGGGGACCTGCTGGCTCACGAGCCCGGCCCGCAGGATCCGGGCTCGGACGAGGACGTCGACGGGACCGCGCCCGGAACGACATGAGCCGCCGCGAAGACCTGGACCCCGAGGACCGCCGTATCTGGGCGCGGGTCGCCGGTTCGGTCACCCCCGCCAAGCCGAAAAAGGCGGCTCGCGTGATCCCGGGAGCCTTCGTCGAGGCCCCGCCCGCCCCGCCCGCGAAGGGCGGAAGCAAGACCCGACCCACGCCCCCGCCATCGTTCCAAATTCCGGCCCAGACCACGCGCCCGCGCGGCCTGCCCGGGGTTCTGGAGCCGCGCCGTCAGCGCCGGCTGTCGCGCGAACGCGATCCGATCGAGGCGCGCATCGATCTGCACGGCCACGGCCGCTTCCAGGCCCAGGACGCCCTGACCGCCTTCCTGCTGGGCGCCCAGGCGCGCGGCTACCGATCGGTTCTGGTCATCACCGGACAGGGTCGCCGGGGCGGAACCGGCGTTATCCGCGCCTCGGTCCACGAATGGCTGCAAGCCCCCGCGCTGAGGGGCGTGGTGTCGGGCTTCGCACCCGCCGCGCGCCATCACGGCGGGGACGGGGCGCTGTATGTGACGATCCGGCGGGGCTAGAGCGCCAGTCCGGCTTCTCGCGCCAGCGTCTCGAGCGAGGTCATCGGCCGGGGGCCCCAATGGGCGATGACCTCGGATGCGGCCAGCGAGCCCAGCTTGCCGGCCTCCTCCAGCGACAGGCCGCGGGCGAGGCCGAGCAGAAGGCCGGCGGCGTACTGGTCGCCGGCCCCGGTTGTGTCGACCACCTTGTCGACGGGCGCGGCGGCCACGGCGACGCGTTCGTCGCCGGAGATGACCACCGAGCCGCCGGCGCCGCGGGTCACGGCGGCGACCTCGCACATCGAGGCCAGGCGATCGGCGGCGGCGTCGAAATCGTCGATCTCGAACAGGGCGTGCAACTCGCCCTCATTGGCCAGGACGATGTCGGCCGAGGCCTCGATGAAGGCCAGCAGCTCGGCGCGCCAGCGGTGGACGACAAAGCTGTCGGACAGGGTGATGGCGACCTTGCGGCCGGCGGCGTGGGCGGCGGCCGCGGCGGCCTCGAAGGCGGCGCGGGCCGGGGCCGGGTCGAACAGATAGCCTTCCAGATAGACGATGGCGCTGTCGCCGATCAGGGCGGCGTCGATGTCGGTCACGCCCAGCTGGTTGGCGGCGCCCAGGAAGGTGCACATGGTGCGCTGGGCGTCAGGCGTGACGTTGATCATGCAGACGCCCGTGGCCAGGCCCGCGGCCGCGCCACCGACCAGGGCCGGGGTCTCGAAATGAACGCCGGCGGCGTGGATGTCGTGGCTGAAGACCCCGCCCAGCATGTCGTCGGCGACCTTGCCGATATAGGCCGCGCGGCCGCCGAAGGAGCCGATGCCGGCGACGGTGTTGCCGGCCGAGCCGCCCGAGGCCTCGACCCCCGCGGCCATGGCGGCGTAGAGGGCGGCGCTCTGCGCGGCGTCAACCAGCTGCATCGAGCCGGCGGTCAGGCCCTGGGCCTCCAGGAAGGCGGGTTCGCAGGGGCTGAGGACATCGACGATGGCGTTGCCGACGGCGCAGACATCATAAGTAGGGGTGCTGGTCATGGGGCGCCCCTTAAAGGTCCCGGAGCGGGTTGGCGAGTCGGGCCCAAATGGGGCAAAGGCGGAGCATGACCCGTATCGCCGTCCTGACCCCTGATCCCGTCGATCCGTCCTACGCCGGCCAGTGGCCCGGGGTGCTCGAGCGGCTGTCCCGGGCGCTGGCGCTGGCGGGGGTCGAGGCGGTCGCCTCGCCGTGGACGGACCATGTCGAGGACGCCGCCGGGCTGGCGGATTTCCCGCTGGTCCTGCCGCTGATCGTCTGGGGCTATCACCGCAATCACGGGCGCTGGCTGCGGGCCTGCGCGACCTGGGAGGCCGCTGGTCTGCCGATGATGAACCCGGCGTCGGTGCTGGGCTGGAATTCGGACAAGGCCTACCTTGGGCGGCTGGCCGAGCGGGGCGTCGCCATCCCCGAGACCGCCTGGGTCGAGCACCTTGCCCAGGCCGATGTGGACGCCGCCTTCGACCGGTTCCGGGCTCAAACCCTGGTGGTCAAGCCGCGCGTGTCGGGCGGGGCGTGGAAGACGCTGCGCATCAACCGGGGCGAGAGGCTGGCGGATGCGCCGGAAGGCCCGGCGATGATCCAGCCCTACCTGCCGTCGATCGAGACCGAGGGGGAGACCTCGCTGCTGTTCTTCGGCGGCCGGTTCAGCCATGCGGTCAACAAGCGGCCGGTTGCGGGCGAGTTCCGCATCCAGGTCCAGTTCGGCGGCCTCTACACCCCCGTGGAGACGCCCGAACCGGAGGCCATGGCCCTGGCCCGGGCGACGTTGGCGGCCATCGACGAAGACCTGCTGTACGCCCGCATCGACATGGCCCGCAGCAGCGACGGCGGCTGGCTTCTGATGGAGGCCGAGCTGATCGAGCCCGACTTCTACCTGGGGTCGGCGCCGGACAAGGGTCTCGCCTTCGCCGAGGCGGTCCGGGCCCGGCTGGGCTGAAGCCGCCGCCGCTGCAAAAACAGGGTCCAGAAAGTCCAGAGAGTCCGGAGAGTCCGGATGGTCGATCGTGAAGCCGGCTGGCGAACGCGTCATCCGGACAGGCTAGCCGACTGTTGCGTCAGAAACGGACGCAAGCGTCGTTCGAACATGATCCAGAGGTCAGCCCTCCTCCCTTTCGTCATCCTTCGGCGAGCGTAGCGAGACCGGGGGACCCAGCGGCGCCCAAGGCGATCTGTGCATGCAGGATGTCGGCGGCAGCGCGTCCGCACAGGTTCGCGCTCTCGCGCGCCGCTGGGTCCCCCGGTTCCGCTGCGCGGCCCGAAGGATGACGAAAGGAAAGGGGTACCCGGGCGCCCGTCCAAGCCAACGCGAACCGGCGGCGGCGTTTTGCGTGATCCGCATCCAGACGAGGAGGTGGAGAATTCCGCGATCACCCGCGCGGCGGTCGATAGTTGTCGGCTTTAGGCGAAACCTCGAAGGAGGGCTTGGGCGGCGGCCCCCACTGATAGACGCCCGAATTCCCCCGCCGAACGCCAAATAGGACCACTGGCCCGCCGATTGATCCCGGAGGGCGGCGTCAGCCGCCGCCTTTGGCCATGGTGTCCTGGATGCTGATGATCGCCGGCGTCAGGATGACGATGAACAGCACCGGCAGGAAGAACAGGATCATCGGCACGGTCAGCTTGGCCGGAAGGGCCGCGGCCTTCTTCTCGGCCGCCGACAGGCGCATCTCGCGGTTTTCCTTGGCCATGGTGCGCAGGGCCGAGCCCAGCGGCGTGCCGTAGGTCTCTGCCTGGGTCATGGCGGTGGCGACCGATTTCACGCCCGGATGG
>JBBRFV010000247.1:0-3631 GCA_038241335.1 Caulobacterales bacterium
CCTCGGTCTCAAGGAGACCCGACGCATGGACGACGACAAGGGCCGCTACACCCTGGTCTTCCTGGCCGCGCCCGACGACCGCGAGCGGTCCGAGACGGAGCGGGCGCCCGAGGTGGAGCTGACTTTCAACTGGGACCCCCAGCCGCCCTATGACGGCGGGCGCAATTTCGGCCACCTGGCCTACAAGGTCGACGACATCCACGCGGTCTGCCGGCGGCTGATGGAGGGGGGCGTGGTGATCAACCGGCCGCCGCGCGACGGCCGCATGGCCTTCGTCCGCTCGCCGGACGGCATCTCGATCGAACTGTTGCAGGAGGGCGCGCCGCTGGCGCCCGCCGAGCCCTGGGTCTCCATGCCCAACACCGGGAGTTGGTGATCGTGAAGACCGTTTCGCTTGTCTCGGCCGCGGTGCTGGCCGTGAGCCTGGCCGCCTGCGCCTCGACGTCTGAGACCTATCCCGGCCGCACCGCCACCGAGCAACTGCTGGTCGCCCGCGCCGCCGACCGGGCGGTCGAGGGCCTGACCCTGCCGATCCCCGCCGGGTCGAAGGTGTTCGTCGACGACGCCTATTTCCGGGCCGAGAACTCGCCCTACGCCATAAGCGCCATCCGCGCGGCCCTGTCCGAGGCGGGATATTTCCTGGCCCCGTCGAAGGCCGAAGCGGACGCCGTGTTCGAACTTCGCGCCGGCGCCCTGTCGCTGGAACAGATGCGACGGGTGTTCGGCCTGCCCGAGATGCGCATCCCGATCAACGACACCTTCAACGTCGTCTCCATTCCCGAGCTGTCGGTCTACAGCCGTCGCGACCGCGTCGGAGTCGCCGAGTTCTCGGGGTTTCTCTACGAACCAAAGACCGGCGCCCCGCTCGGCGCGGTCGTGCCCATGATCGGAAAATTCCGCATCCGCAGCCACAAGCTGCTGATGGTCGTCGCCTGGGGCCAGCAGACCATCGCCCCCGGCGAGCGCGACCCGGGCGACAGCTGGCGGCAGTTCTAGGGTCGAGCCTTCGCCCGAGACTGCGGCCAGATCCGGCGGGGGCTTGCGACGGGTCGTACGTCCGATTCTGACGCAGGCGCGTGCTTAACTCCCGGATGCCCCGATCCTCGGGGTTCGGGTCTTTGAAATCGTGACGCCTTTTCCGTGAAGTGACCGAAGTGTCCGAAAGTGTCCCATGAATTTTTCACGGACATGGACACTTTCCCGGCCGGCGGGGAAGGCGGTTTGAACCCGAAAAGCGATGTCGGCGTCAGCCACAGGCGCAAGGGCGGCTGACGCGGCGGGCGGGGCCGCCTATGTTCGCGCGATGACCGACGCCGCGCCCGACTCTCCCGACCTCCCCGATCGCCCGCTGACCCAGGACGGCCCCGCCCTGCGGCTGTGGATGATCGACGCTTCGGCCTACATCTTCCGCGCCTATCACGCCCTGCCGCCCCTGACCCGAAAGTCGGACGGCCTGCCGGTCGGGGCGATCCAGGGCTACTGCAACATGCTGTGGAAACTGCTGCAGGACATGAAGGGGGCGGATGGACCGACCCATCTGGTGGCTATCTTCGACCACTCCGAGAAGACCTTCCGCAATGATCTGTACGACCAGTACAAGGCCAACCGCTCGGCCCCGCCCGAGGACCTGATCCCCCAGTTCCCGCTGGTGCGTGAGGCCACGGCGGCCTTCGGCGTCGCCTGTCTGGAGCTGCCCGGCTACGAGGCCGACGACCTGATCGCCACCTATGCCTGCAAGGCGCGCGACGCGGGCGGCGAGGCGGTCATCGTCAGTTCCGACAAGGACCTGATGCAGCTGATCGGCGGCGGCGTGGTCATGTGGGATCCGATGAAGGACCGGAGGCTCGAAGAAGACGCGGTGATGGAGAAGTTCGGCGTCCTGCCCGAGAAGATGGTCGATCTCCAGGCCCTGATCGGCGACAGCGTCGACAACGTCCCCGGCGCCCCCGGCATCGGCCCCAAGACCGCGGCGCAGTTGCTGGACGAATACGGCGACCTCGACACGCTTCTCGAGCGCGCTGGCGAAATAAAGCAGCCCAAGCGGCGCGAGACCCTGATCAATTTCCGCGATCAGATCCTGCTCAGCCGCGAGCTGGTGCGGCTCACCTGCGACGCCCCGGCCCCCGAGCCGATCGACGACTTCGTGGTGCGGCACCCGGACCCCGAGGCGCTGGGCGAGTTCCTCGACCGGATGGAATTCCGGTCCCTGCGCAACCGCGTCGGGGACGGCAAGGCCCCGGCCAAGGACGGCACGGCCTTCGTGGCCCGCCCGAAAGTCCCCAGCGCGCCGGTGGCCACGCCCCGCTACGGCCAGGTCGCGACGGGCCCGGCCGAGGCGCAGTCCTTCGATGTTGAGCGCTATGTCTGTGTACAGACAATCCAGGAGCTGGATGCCTGGATCGCGCGGGCGACCGAGGCGGGCGTGGTCGGGTTCGACACCGAGACCGACGCCCTGTCGGCGACGCACGCCGGGCTGTGCGGCGTGTCGCTGGCGATCGGGCCGAACGACGCCTGCTATGTGCCGCTGACCCACGCCCACGCACCGACCGAGCATGCGGGCGGGCTGGATTTCGGCGGCGAGGGCGAGGCGAAACCGGCGATCGAGCAGATCGACAAGCCGACGGCACTGGCCCGACTGAAGACGCTGCTGGAGAATCCGGCGGTGCTCAAGATCACGCAGAACGGCAAATACGACATCGCCGTCATGGCGCAGCGGGGCGTCCGGGTGGCGCCGATCGACGACACCATGCTGATCTCCTACGTGCTCGAGGGCGGGCTGCACGGCCACGGCATGGACGAGCTGGCGCGGCTGCACCTGGGCCATGACCCGATCCCGTTCAAAACGGTGGCGGGCGTGGGCAAGGCGCAGAAATCGTTCAAACACGTCGAGTTGAAGCCGGCCACATGCTACGCGGCCGAGGACGCCGACGTGACCCTGCGGCTGTGGCGCGTCCTCAAGCCTCGACTGGCCGAGGAGGGACTGGTCACCGTCTATGAGACGCTGGAGCGGGGCATGCCCGCTGTGCTGGCCGACATGGAGCGAGCCGGCATCCGGGTCGACCCGACCCGGCTGAAACGCCTCTCCAGCGAGTTCGGCATGAAGATGATCGAGCTCGAGGCCCGCGCCCACGAGTTGGCCGGCCGACCGTTCAACGTCGGCAGCCCGCGCCAGATCGGCGACATCCTGTTCGGCGAGCTCAACATGCCCGGCGGCAGGAAGACCGCCTCGGGACAATGGGGCACCGAGGCCTCGGTCCTCGAAGAACTGGCCTTGACCCACGACCTGCCCCGCGTCCTGCTCGACTGGCGCCAGCTGGCCAAGCTGAAGGGCACCTATACCGACGCCCAGATCGAGGCCGCCGACAAGACCACCGACCGCGTGCATACCTCCTACCAATTAGCCGCCGCCACCACCGGCCGCCTCGCCTCGTCCGACCCGAACCTGCAGAACATCCCGATCCGCACCGAGACCGGCCGCCAGATCCGTCAGGCCTTCATCGCCGCCCCCGGCCATGTCCTGATCAGCGCCGACTATTCCCAGATCGAGCTGCGCCTGCTGGCCCATATCGGCGACATCCCCGAGCTCAAGCGCGCCTTCGCCGCCGGCATCGACATCCACACCGCCACGGCC
>JBBRFV010000248.1:0-3612 GCA_038241335.1 Caulobacterales bacterium
GCCGTTTGCTCGCCGGGATTCGGTGCTAGGGAGCCTGCCATGACCACCCAGCTTCTTCCCGGCGTCACCGGCGTGCTCGCGCTCGCGGACGGAACCAACCTGCAGGGCGTCGGCTGCGGCGCCGTCGGCGCGGCCCTGGGCGAGGTGGTCTGCAACACCGCCATGACGGGGTATCAGGAGATCCTGACCGACCCGTCCTACATGAGCCAGATCCTGGCCTTCACCTTCCCTCACGTCGGCAACGTCGGCGTCAACGTCGAGGACATCGAACAGATCGGCGGCGGTTCGGACCAGTCGGCGCGCGGGGCCATCTTCCGCGAGGCGCCCACCGATCCCGCCAACTGGCGCGCCGAAGGCGACCTGGACAGCTGGATGAAGCGGCGCGGCGTCGTTGGCTTGGCCGGCGTCGACACCCGCGCCCTGACCGCCCTGATCCGCGACGGGGGTGCGCCTCATGCGGTGATCGCCCACGATCCCGAAGGCCGGTTCGACCTCGAAGCCCTGGTCGCCCAGGCGAAGGCCTGGACCGGCCTTGTCGGCCTCGACCTGGCCAAGGACGCCTCGACCCTGCAGTCGTTTGACTGGGACGAAGGGCTGTGGGACTGGCCCGAAGGCCATCCGCGGGTCGACGCCACGACCAAGTCCGTGGTCGTCGTCGACTATGGCGTAAAGCGCAACATCCTGCGGGCGCTGGCTTCGACGGGGGCCAGGATCACCGTGGTCCCCGCCGACACGACGGCGGAGGCCATCCTCGCGCGCAAGCCGGATGGCGTCGTGCTGTCCAACGGCCCCGGCGACCCCGCCGCGACCGGCGTCTATGCCGTGCCGGAGATCATCAAGCTGGTCGACAGCGGGACGCCGCTGATGGGCATCTGCCTCGGCCACCAGATGCTGGCCCTCGCCCTGGGCGCCCGGACCGTCAAGATGGATCAGGGCCACCACGGGGCCAACCATCCGGTCAAGGATCTGACCACCGGCAAGGTCGAGATCGTGTCGATGAACCACGGCTTCACCGTCGACCGCGACAGCCTGCCCGATTCGGTGGTCGAGACTCACGTCTCGCTCTTCGACGGGACCAATTGCGGTCTCGCCCTGAAAGACCGCCCGGTGTTCAGCGTCCAGCACCATCCCGAGGCCTCGCCTGGCCCGACCGACAGCCTCTATCTGTTCGAGCGATTCCGCGATCACATGGGCGGCTGAGGGCGCGGGGCCCGCTGTCCCGCTGTTTCGATGGCGTGAAGCGGCGGCGGCGCGACTGGTGGCTGGGGTATCTGTGGGGGCCGCGAGGGTCTGATCCCAAACTGTCGTAAGATCGCTCTCTCTGATTCGGGCGAGACCCCATGACCGCTGCCGCTGACCGCAAGGGATTCGATCCGCTGCTGCTGGTGATGGCGTTCGGCTCCATCGTCACGGTCGCTGCCCTGGCCTACCCCGCCTTCCGCGCCGATCAGATGAGCGCGCCCGGACTGATCCTCATCTTCACCGTCGGCGCCGTGGCCCTGATCGGGCTGTTCGCCTTCGCACGCGGAGAGAGGAAGAAACCCACGGGTGACGCGGTCGTCGACCTGCTGGACGCCATGGCCGAGCCCGCAGCCCTGGTCTGGGCCAGCGGCGAAGTGCTGGCTTTCAACGCGGCCTGGGCCGACGCCGCCGGGACTACCACGACCCTGCCAAAGGGGCGCTGGGCCCAGGCCCTCTACATGGCCTTCGCCCAGGCCAGGGCGGGCGAGCAGGGCCGGGCCATCGTCACCATCGGCGAACGCGAGCAGGAAGTGCTGATCGGCCCTGCCGGCCACGGCCGCTTCCTCGTTCGCGCCGCGCCCGAGGCGGCCCTGCCGATGACCTCCGGAGCGCCGGTTCCGCCAGCCCAGACCTCCAACGCCGCCGGCCGAGCCATGGCCGCCGGTGCGCCGTTCGGCTCGGCCCTGCTCGGCGCGGACGATCTGTTCGCCGGCAAGGTCGAGGACGCCAACGCCGCCCTCTCTGTCCTGACCGGTCCCGCCGCCGCTCGCGACGCCGCTTTCGGTCATCTGTTCGAGCCCGGCGGCGTGGCCGAGGCCCGGCTCAAGCTGGCGAGCGGATCGTCGGGCCCGATCGAGCTGGTCGCCCGCGCCCATCCCGATCGCATGCTGCACCTCTATGTCGCCCCCGAGGCCGGCAAATGCCGCATCTGGCTGTTCGACGTTTCGGCCCAGAAGTCGATGGAGCTGCAACTGTCGCAGGCCCAGAAGATGCAGGCCGTTGGTCAACTGGCCGGCGGTGTGGCCCACGACTTCAACAACCTGCTGACCGCCATCCAGATGCAGCTCTCGGGCCTGCTGGAGCGCCACCCGGTCGGCGATCCGTCCTACGAGGGCCTGAACGAAATCCGTCAGACCGCAATCCGCGCTGCGGACCTGGTGCGCAAGCTGCTGGCCTTCTCGCGAAAGTCGACGGTGCGGCGTGAGCGGCTCGACCTCGGCGAACTGGTCGGGGAGTTCGCCGTCCTGCTGCGCCGCCTGCTGCGCGAAGACGTGCGGCTGGAAACCGACTACGGCCGCGACCTGCCGGTGGTTCTGGCTGACAAGAGCCAGCTTGAGACGGCGGTGATGAACCTGGCCGTCAACGCCCGCGACGCCATGCGCGGCGTGGTCGAGCCGGGGGCAGGGGTGGTCACCATCCGCACTACCCGCCTGAGCCGCGACGACGCCCGCGCCCTGGGCTGGGCCGCCGCCGAGACCGACGCGGTCGCCCTGATCGAAGTGTCGGACTCCGGCCCCGGGGTGCCGCCCGAGCTGCTCGACAAGATCTTCGAGCCCTTCTTCACCACCAAGGCGGTCAACGAGGGCACGGGCATGGGCCTGGCCACGGTCTACGGCATCGTCGAACAGGCCGGCGGCCACATCAATGTGTCGAACGTTGAGGGTGCCGGCGCCGCCTTCCGCATCTTCCTGCCCGAGGCCGATGAGGCCGAGCTGGCCGAGACGCCGGTGGTCGAGAAGATCGCCAAGGCACCACGCGACCTGTCCGGTGCCGGTCGCATCCTGTTCGTCGAGGACGAGGCGGCTGTGCGCGGCATCGCCGCCCGCCTGCTGCGCCAGCGCGGCTATGAGGTCATCGAGGCCGCCGACGGCGAGGAGGCCCTGGCCCTGGCCGAGGAGCATGCCGGCACCATCGACATGATGATCTCCGACGTCATCATGCCGGGACTGGACGGTCCGGCGTTGCTGAAGAAGGCCCGTCCGTTCCTGGGCGACGCCCCGGTCCTGTTCATCTCCGGCTATGCGGAAAGCGACTTCTCGGACCTGTTGCAGGACGAAGTCGGCGTCTCCTTCCTGCCCAAGCCGCTGGACATCAAGACCTTGGCCGAACGCGTGAAGCAGGAATTGCGAGGCGGGTGATCAGTTGAAGGTCGACGCCGGTGCCGTCATCGCCAGCTGCCTGAGACGCGAAAACCTCTACTCCAGGGCCTCCGTCCGGACGCCGGCTGGCGACCGGCCTGGTCATCGAGACCAGCGGCTGCGCCAAGCTTTAGCGTCGCTTTGCATATTGAACGCCGCGCACAGCCGATTGGCTTTAGTCGTCGTCGTCGTCGTCATTGCGATCCCGACGATGGCCACCATGGTCGTGGTC
>JBBRFV010000249.1:0-3611 GCA_038241335.1 Caulobacterales bacterium
CCGGCGGCTGGCCCAGATGATGGGCGGTGAACTGACCGCGCAGAGCGTGGTCGGCGAAGGTTCCGTCTTCACCTTGTCGCTGCCGGTCGAGGCGGTGCAGGCGGCGGCGCCCCGGGCGCGGCGGGTCACCGTCGATGCAGGGTCGCTGGCCGGCCGCTCGATCCTGGCGGCGGACGACCACGAGGTGAACCGGCGCATCCTCGGCCTGCTGCTTGAGCCGCACGGCTGCAGGCTGACGCTGGTGGAAAACGGGGCCGACGCGGTCGAGGCGGCTTCGGTCGAACGGTTCGACGCCATCCTGATGGACATGCAGATGCCGGTCATGGACGGGCTGGAGGCGACACGCACCCTGCGTCTCGGCGGCGCCAACCGGGACACGCCGGTGATCGCCCTGACGGCCAACGCCATGGACGTTCACCGCGCGGCCTGGGACGCGGCGGGGGTCCACGCCTTCCTGACCAAGCCGATCGACCCGACCCTGCTGGCGCAAACCCTCGCGGAGGCCTGCGCGATCGGTGCGGCGCGCGCCGCGGCAGTGCGCGGCCGTCAGAGCGCCTGACGCCAGCGCGAAAGGGCGTCTTCCAGCGACAGGTCGCCACCTTGCTGTTCCGGCGAAGGCGCGGGGCCGTCGAAACGGGGCGCGGGGGCCGGCTGGACGACCTCGCCGGCGAACGTCCCGCGCGCCCGGTTGTGCGGATGCAGCGGCGCTTCCGCGAAGGTCAGAACCGGCGTAACGCAGGCTTCCGTGCCCTCGAAATGCGCAGCCCAGTCGTCCCGGTCCCGGGTGGCGAAGATCGAAGCCAGGCGGGCGCTCAGCATCCCCCAGTTCTCCATGTCGAACTGCGGCGCCTCTTGCGGCGTCAGGCCGAGGCCGGCGATTAGAGCGGCGTAGAAGCGCGGCTCCAGTGCGCCGACGGCGATGAAGCGGCCGTTGCGACAGGCGTAGCAGCGATAGAAGGGCGCGCCGCCGTCCAGCAGGTTCGACCCCCGGACCTCGTGCCACAGGCCCCGCGCGCGCAGCCCGTGGAACAGGCTGGTCAGCAGGGCCGAGCCGTCGGTCATGGCGGCGTCCACGACCCGGCCCCGGCCGGTGGTCTTCGCCTCCAGCAGGGCCGCCAGCACTCCGGTGACCAGCATCATGGCGCCGCCGCCGTAGTCGCCGACCAGGTTGAGGGGCGGCGGGGGCGGCCGGTCCGCGTCTCCGACCGCGTGCAAGGCGCCGCTCAGAGCGATGTAGTTGATGTCGTGCCCGACCTGATCCGCCATCGGCCCGGTCTGGCCCCAGCCGGTGACCCGGCCATAGACGAGGCGAGGGTTGCGCGCGGCGACGGCGTCCGGCCCCAGACCCAGACGCTCCATGACGCCGGGCCGGAAACCCTCGATCAGGGCGTCGGCTGATTCGCACAGGGCCAGAACACGGTCGCGCTCGACGGCGTCCTTGAGGTCGACGGCGACCGCTGACCGACCGCGATGCAGCACCGCGCCGCCGACCTCGGCGAAGACCGGATCGCCCGCGCCGCCGCGCGTCAGCCGCAAAACCTCGGCTCCCATGTCGGCCAGGACCATGCCGGCGAAGGTCACGGGCCCCAGGCCGTCGAACTCAAGGATGCGGAAGCCGGCGAGGGGTTTCATGCCTTCTGCCTATCGGAGGCCGCGCCTATCGTCGAGGCGACCCTTGACCCAGCCGCCGCGATGCAAGAGAAGGCGCGTCGCTGGCGCCGAGCGTGCGTCGGTGTGGTATGCGCCCTTAGCTCAGTTGGTTAGAGCATCTGACTTTTAATCAGAGGGTCCTCGGTTCGAGCCCGAGAGGGCGTACCACCGTTTTCTCCCACGACATTGGCGCGCTCGCTGGCTCGGTCCGGCGGGCTCGGGCGCTTGAGGACGCGGGCGTCCCGGCAGAGGTCCATCTGTTCGCCAAGGGCGGCCACGCCTGCGGCCTGAGACGCACGGCGCATCCGGCGGCGATGTGGCCTTCGCTGATCGAGGCATGGCTCAAGGACATCGGGGTCCTGCAGCCCTGACCGCCGCGCGGCGTATTCAGCGGGGCTTGCCCTTGCGGGCGCGGCATTTCTTGCACACCAGCGAGCCAGGCTTGGTGCGGCTGTATTTGAAATCGTGGCGGCAGCCCCATTGGGAGAGCCACAGCTTAAGGGCGTGAATCATGACCGATGGAACCTAGCGTTTTTTCTCCAGGGGCGTCGTCCCAGGTTTGGGACGCTTCCACAGACGCGTCCGGCGTGGTTTGAAGGCGGGATGAAGCGCCTGTTCCCGATCCCCTTGATGCTGCTGCTTTCGGCCTGCGCCGCCGGAGGGTCGGCCATGGAGGGCGCGCGGACGTTTGGTTCGGGGCTGGGGGCGGCGGCGACCGCCCCGCTCGACGATCTGAACCTGCGCCGCCAGTTCATTCCCACGGTGCTGCTGCAGGCCGAATCCAACCCCTACGACATGCGAAACCTGAACCAGTGCTCGACGATCGGAGCGGAGGTCGCGCGGCTGAACGAGGCGCTGGGACGCGATCTGGACGAACCTGTGCCGCCTAACGGCCAGTTGGCCAGCGAACAGGCGTCCCAGGCTGCCGCCCAGGCCGCGCTGGGGGCCATTCGCGACGCGACCACCGACTTCATTCCTGGCCGGGGCTGGATACGTCAGCTGTCGGGCGCGGAACAGCACAGCCGCCATGTCCAGTCGGCGATCCAGGCCGGGCGGATGCGCCGGGCCTTCATGAAGGGGCTGGGGATGCAGCGGAACTGCGCCCCGCCGGCGGCTCCGGCCTGGTTCCGGCCGCGCGGCCACAGCCAGCGCTAGGTCTTGTTGTTCGACACATGCCGGGCGTGGAAATCGCGGCGGAAGGCCTCGAACCGACCGGCTGCGATGGCCTCGCGCATGGCCGCCGTCACGGCCTGGAAGAAGGCGATGTTATGCCAGCTGAGCAGGACCTTGCCGAGAATCTCGTCGGCGCGGATCAGGTGATGCAGATAAGCCTTTGAATACTGTGACGAAGCCGGGCAGGAGATCGAGGGCTCCAGCGGGTCCTGGTCCTCGGCGAACCGGGCGTTCTTGAGGTTGATAGGCCCGGCCCAGGTCCAGGCCTGACCGTGGCGGCCGGCGCGGGTCGGCAGGACGCAGTCGAACATGTCGACGCCGCGCCACACCGCCTCGACCAGATCGACCGGCTTGCCGACGCCCATCAGATAGCGGGGCCGGTCGGCGGGCAGCATGTCGGGCGCATAGTCCAGCACCTCGCACATGGCCTGATGGCCCTCGCCGACGGCCAGCCCGCCGATGGCGTAGCCGTCGAAGCCGATCTCGCGCAGGCGGTCCGAGGATTCGCGGCGCAGGGTCTCGAACGTCGACCCCTGCTGGATGCCGAACAGGGCCTGGGTCTCGCGGGTGCCGAAGGCGGCCTTCGAGCGCGCGCCCCAGCGGGCCGACAGCTCCATGGCGGCGCGGGCGGCGGATTCCTCGGCGGGCCAGGCGACGCACTGGTCCAGCTGCATCGAGATGTCGGCTCCGATCCGGTCGGCCTGGATCTCGATCGAGCGTTCGGGGCTGAGGACGTGTCTGGAGCCGTCGATATGGCTGGCGAAGGTCACCGCCTCCTCTTTCACCTT
>JBBRFV010000250.1:0-3595 GCA_038241335.1 Caulobacterales bacterium
TCAGTCGATTCGGGGGTGGTCTTCTCTTCTTCGAGGACACCCACCATCACCGAACTTTCAGCCCGGCGCTTGCGTCGGGCTTTTTTCTTGGCCTGTGGCGATGTGGGGAAGGGAGAGAGTGGCTCCGCGGGTAGGATTCGAACCTACGACCAGCCGATTAACAGTCGGCTGCTCTACCACTGAGCTACCGCGGAACACTTCCTCTCGGGAAGGCGGGCGCTATAGCAGCGCGACTCCGCGTCGTGCAAACGGAAAAGACGAACCTTGACCATCATCCGCGTCACCCGACCCGACGATCCGCGCATCGCCGCCTTCCGCGACATCCGCGAACGCGACCTGACGGGCCGTGAGGGCCTGTTCGTGGCCGAGGGCGAGGTGGTGCTGAACGTGCTGACCTCGCCGCAATCGCTTTGCCGGCCCGTGTCTGTGCTGGTCGATGAAAAACGCGCCGAGGGGCTGGCGTCGCTGATCGGGCGGCTGCCGTCCGACACGCCGGTCCATGTAGCGGAGCAGGGGGTGCTGGACGCCATCGCCGGCTTCCATCTGCATCGCGGCATTCTGGCGCTGGGGGCCAAGCCCGCGCCGCGCCCGCTGGAAACCCTGATCGCGGGCATGGATGACCGGGCGGTGGCCGTCCTGGCCTGCGGCATCGGCAACCATGACAACATGGGCGGCATATTCCGCAACGCCGCCGCTTTCGGCGCCTCCGCCGTGCTGCTGGACCAGACCTGCTGCGATCCGTTTTACCGCAAGGCCATCCGCGTCTCGGTCGGGGCCGTGCTGCGCACGCCGATGGCGACGGGGCTGGACGCCATGACGACCGTCGAGGCCCTGCAGGCGGCGGGCTTCACCGTCGTGGCCATGACCCCCGCCGCCGATGTGACGCTGGACCAGTTGCCGCCGGGCGGTCGCGTCGCCGTCGTACTGGGACCCGAGGGCCCGGGGCTGCCCCACGCCCTGATCGCTCGTTGCACGCCGGCCGCGATCCGCATGTCGGGAGGCTTCGATTCCCTGAATGTGGCCGTCGCAGGCGCAATCGCCCTGCATCATTTCGCCCGGTAGGCGAAAATCGATCACGGAACCGCGATTAACCCTTCGTATACCTTGATGAACAAGCGGGACTGTGTCGCTCTGTCGGGGTTCCGGGGGGAGTTGGTCATGTTCAGCGTTTTTCAGTTCATCCATCGCAATGCGCGCGTCGCTTTCGCGGTCGGCATCGTCGCGGCTGCGGTCAGCACCGCGAGCATCATCGGCTGGATCACCGCGCCGGTCTGAAGACCGCGCTTTTCCATCCTGAGCTCATCCCGCGCCTGACGCGGCTGGATCCGGGAGACGAAGTCCGGGGGATTGCCGGACGCTGATCCTCCGGATGGACGCCTGCGCCTCAGCCGCCAAAAAAAATCGCATGACGATGTCGATTTTCGAAACTCTGTTCGTCGTTTCGACGCCAGGTCGATCGGACCGGCTCAAACAAGGAGAGAGACGATGCGCGTCATGGTGTTCCACAAGGCCGTCGAGAACATGGGCCTGGGCGATCCCACCCCCGAAATGCTGGAAGCGTTCGCGGCGATGGATGTCTTCACCGAGGAACTGGTCCAGGCCGGCGTCTTCATCGCCGCCGCCGGCCTCAAGAACGGCGCCGAAGCGAAGCGGGTGATCCTCGAAGGCGCCAGCCGCAGCGTCATCGACGGCCCGTTCGCCGAGACCCGCGAGTTGATCGCCGGCTTCTCGATCTGGGAGGTCAAGGACATGGACGAGGCCATGGCCTGGGTCAGCCGCGCGCCCAACGGCATTCCGGGCAAGAGCGAGATCGAGATTCGCCCCTTCTACGAGGCGGCGGACCTTGCCGCCTTCGTGACGCCCGAAGAACTCGCCACGCCCCGCGACGGCGAACGCGGCAGGCTCGGCGTCGCCTGAGGCCGGCCGGGAGCGCCTTCACATGCCCGTCCAGGACCAGATCGAAACCTATATCGCCGGCCAGTCCGAGGCGAAACGCGGCGATATGCGAACGCTGCACCTCGCCCTTCTTCAGTTGATGCCGGAGTGTCGTTTGTGGTTCCTGGACGGCAAGGACAGCGACGGCCGAACCGTCGCCAATCCGAATATCGGCTATGGATTCCAGACCCTGAAATACACCGACGGAACGACCCGGGATTTCTATCAGATCGGCGTCAGCGCCAACACGGCGGGCCTGTCGGTCTACATCATCGGTCTTGAGGACAAGACTTACCTGTCCCGGACCTATGGACCGACACTCGGCAAGGCGAGGGTCAGCGGGTACTGCATCAAGTTCAAAGGGCTGAAGGACATCGATCTCGATACGCTCAGGACGGCGATCCGCGACGGCGTGCAGGCGACGACGGAAAACGGGAGTCCGGACTGAGCCACGACTGCTTTTCAGGCTCGCTTGTCGGCCCGGCGGCCTTGGCCGAAAAGGCAGCATGACCGCAGACGAGACGCACCGGGCGATCGAAGCGACCTTCCGCATTGAACGGGCCAGACTCATCGCGGGCCTGGCCCGTTTGACGCGCGATATCGACCGGGCCGAGGAGCTGGCCCAGGACGCGCTGGTGATCGCCCTGTCCGACTGGCCCCGGACCGGCGTCCCGGCCAATCCCGGCGCCTGGCTGATGACCGTCGCCAAACGCCGGGCCCTCGACGTCCTTCGCCGCGACAGGATGCGTGAACGCAAGCATCAGGAGATCGCGCGGGCCCCCGCCGAAACGCCCGACAACGCGCTCGAACCGGCTCGGCCGGGCGACGACCTCGGCGACGAACTGCTGGGCCTGATCTTCACCGCCTGCCACCCCATCCTGTCGCCAGACGCCCGCGCGGCGTTGACCCTGCGGGTGGTCGGCGGCCTGACGACCGACGAGATCGCCCGCGCCTTCCTGTCCAGCGAGGCGACGGTCGCCCAGCGCATCGTCCGGGCGAAGAAGACGATCGCCAGGGCCGGATTGGCCTTCGAGGCGCCCCGGGGCGCCGAACGGGCGGCGCGGCTGCCTTCGGTGCTCGAGGTCATCTACCTGATCTTCAACGAGGGCTATGCGGCCACGGCGGGCGAGGACCTTGTCCGACCGGGCCTGTGCCTCGAGGCGCAGCGGCTGGGCCGCATGCTGGCCGCGCTGATGCCCGATGACGCCGAAGCGCTCGGCCTTCTGGCCCTGATGGAGATCCAGGCGTCGCGCCTCGGCGCGCGGGCCGGGCCGGACGGCGCCTTCGTTCCGCTGACCGGGCAGGACCGCGGGCGCTGGGACCATCTGCTCATCAGTCGCGGTCTCGATGCGCTGGTCCGCGCCGAAGCGCTGGGCGGCGGGCCAGACGGCGATCGGGGGCCTTATGTGCTGCAGGCCGCGCTCGCCGCATGCCACGCCCGCGCGCGCCGCGCCGCCGATACCGACTGGCCCCGCATCGCCGCCCTCTACGACCGGTTACGCACGGTGACGCCCTCGCCGGTCATCGATCTCAATCGGGCGATCGCCCACAGCATGGCGTTCGGGCCCGAAGCCGGCCTGCGGCTGATGGACGAGATCGCCGGCGTCGCCGCCCTGCGCCATTATGCGCCCCTGCCGGCGGCGAGGGGCGACTTCCTGTT
>JBBRFV010000251.1:0-3576 GCA_038241335.1 Caulobacterales bacterium
AACACGGCCGGCTGGACATTGGCGGTGGCCCCGGCCGCGGCTGGCGTCTGGCCGGCGCGCAACGCCGCGGCGATCTTGTCGGCGCCGGCGCGGGTCGGCGCCGCCAGGGTGACGAAGGTGCGCTTTTCAGGTTGCGAAAGCGCGTCCTTGCGGAAGTCGAAACGCTTCTGGATGTCGGCGTCGCTGACCGGGGCCTTTGCGGCGCTTGCATCATTGAACAGCACCACGGAGGCGACGCGGAATTCCGGCATGCGCAGGCGGGCGATGTTCTGCTGGATGAAGGCGGTCAGCTGGGCGTCGGTCGGCGCCGGGGTCGAACCGGCGATGGCGCGGCTGACGGTGAACCAGCGGGCGTCACGGCTTTCGAGCGCCTGGTTCGCGACAAGCGCCCCATAGACCCGCGGCAGACGGGCGCCGGCGCCGAGCGCGGCGCTGTAGTGCTGCATCACATACTGGTCGCGGAACTCCTGCTCCGCCATGGCGGGCGTCATATTCCGCTGCGAGAGGGCGGCCTGGTAGGCCTCCTGGGTGAATTGACCGGTCACCGAGTCGAAGAAGGCCGGAATCTTGCGGATCTCCTTGATCACCAGGGTCTTGCCCGGACGGATGCCGGCGTTCCAGGCCCAGTTGAGGAAGCCCAGTTGCTTGGACTGGCTGTCCAGATAGCGGAGATGGATGTTCTCCTTGATCATGTCCTCGATCGACACGGGGCGCTGGGCCTGCTGCTCCAGCTGTTCGCGAACGCGGTCGAAGTCGGCGCGGAACCGCGCCTGGTCGATGCTGCGATCGCCGGCGTCGATGACGTGCTGGGGGGTCAGGGACCCGATCACGTCCCGCTGACTTCCCACGCCCACCAGCAACGAGAGGGCGATCAGCACGAGAAGGCCCGCGGCCCATTTAGACTTGGCGAAGTTGCGGAACAGGGTGATCATCGACTGCGACCTGACGGATCGGCGAAAGCGCCGCTTCGGCCTATACGGGTGAGGCCCGGAGACGGCAAGACGATGGCGAACGACAGGTTGGTCACGGCTTGGCTTGGTCCCGCTCGCCGACTAGACAGATTTTCATGACCCCCATCGTGAAACTGATAGCCGGCAATTGGAAAATGAACGGTCTGGCCCCGAGCCTGGCCGAGGCCGAAGCACTGAAAGCAGCGCTGGCCGCAGAGCCCGCCGGTTGCCGCGTGGCCTTGTGTCCGCCGGCCACCCTGATCGAACGCATGGCGCGGCTTCTGGCCGACGGGCCGGTGGAGCTGGGCGGGCAGGACTGCCACGCGGAATCGGCCGGGGCCTTCACCGGCTCCGTCTCGGCCGCCATGCTGGCCGACGCCGGCGCGCGACTGGTCATCGTCGGCCACTCGGAGCGCCGCCAGGCGTTTGGCGAGACCAATGCGGACGTGGCCGCAAAGGCGCGTGCGGCCGTGGAGGCCGGGCTCGAGCCGATCGTCTGCGTCGGCGAAACCCTGGCCGAGCGGGAGGCGGGTCATGCGGTCGAGGTCGTCGGCCTTCAGATCGGCGGATCGCTTCCGTCCCTGCTGGCAGGCCGGCCGTTCGCCGTGGCCTATGAGCCTGTCTGGGCTATCGGGACAGGCCTGACCCCGACCCTCGAACAGATCGAGGAGGTCCACCGGGCCGTCCGCGCGGCGATGATCGAGCGGCTTGGCCTCGCCTCGACCGCCGCGCCGATCCTGTACGGCGGATCGGTCAAGCCCTCGAACGCGGCGGATATTCTCGCTGTGCCAGAAGTCGGGGGCGCCCTGGTCGGCGGCGCCTCGCTGAAAGCGGCGGACTTCCTGGGTATCGTTCGCGGCGCCTGATCGTCCGTTTGCCCCGCGCGGGCAAGGATGTTAGATCGCCCGGCTTGATCGGCGCAGCTCCGCGCCCACATGATTGTCACCATGCTCCAGACCATTCTGCTCGTCGTCATGATCGTCATCTCGGTCGCCCTGGCCGCCGTGATCCTGTTGCAGCGCTCCGAAGGCGGGGCGTTGGGCATGGGCGGTGGCCCGTCGGGCTTCATGACCGCGCGCGGCGCCGGCAACCTGCTGACGGTCACGACCTGGTGGCTCTCGGGGGCCTTCTTCGCCTGCGCCATCGGTCTGACGATCATCGGCAACCTGACGCGGGCCAGCGAGTCCGTGGTCGATTCGAAAGCGGTCGGCGAACTCGCCGCGCCTGCCGCTGCGACCCAGACGGCTCCGGCGGCCGAAACCGGGGCCCCGACCCGCCCGGCGCAGCCTTCGCTGGACGATCTCGATAAATTCTCCACCCCGGCGACGCCGGTTCCGGCCCAGCCGGCTCCCGCGCAATAAGGATGAGCGGGGCCGTTATCCCCGCCTTCCTCTCCCGCCCTCAAAGTCTCCGCAAACCGCGTGCCCGAATCGGCGCTAGGGTGGTTCCCCGTGGCTAGATATGTGTTCATCACGGGCGGCGTCGTCTCTTCCCTCGGGAAGGGCCTCGCCTCGGCGGCGCTGGGCGCCCTTCTGCAGGCGCGCGGCTACAAGGTCCGCCTGCGCAAGCTCGACCCCTATCTGAACGTCGATCCGGGCACGATGAGCCCGTACCAGCACGGCGAGGTCTTCGTCACCGACGACGGCGCCGAGACCGATCTCGATCTGGGCCACTATGAACGCTTCACCGGCGTCTCGGCCGCCAGGTCCGACAACATCACCACCGGCCGCATCTATTCGACCATCCTCGAGAAAGAGCGGCGAGGGGACTATCTCGGGGCCACCGTGCAGGTGATCCCTCACGTCACCGACCAGATCAAATCCTTCTGCCTGACGCCCGCCCTGACCGACGACGGTGAGGAGGTGGACTTCGTGCTGGTCGAGATCGGCGGCACGGTCGGCGACATCGAGGGCCTACCGTTCTTCGAGGCGATCCGCCAACTGGGCCAGGACCTGCCGCGCGGTCAGTCCTGCTTTGTCCACCTGACCCTGCTGCCCTACATCAAGACCGCCGGCGAGATGAAGACCAAGCCGACGCAGCACTCGGTCAAGGAACTCCGCTCGATCGGCATCCAGCCCGACATCCTGCTGTGCCGCTGCGAATTCCCGATCCCGCCCGAGGAAAAGCGCAAGATCGGCCTGTTCTGCAATGTGCGCGAAAGCGGCGTCATCCAGGCGATGGATTCTGCGGACATCTACGCGGTGCCGCTGGACTACCATCATGAAGGCCTGGACGCGGAGGTCCTGGCCCATTTCGGCATCACCGACGCCCCGGCGCCGGACCTGTCGCGCTGGACCGAGATCGCGCGTCGGCGGCTGCACCCCGACGGCGAGGTCACCGTGGCCGTGGTCGGCAAATACACGGTGCTGAAGGACGCTTATAAATCCCTGATCGAGGCGCTGCAGCACGGCGGCGTGGCCAACAACGTCAAGGTCAACATCGACTGGGTCGAGGCCGAGACCTTCGAGGGCGACCGCGAGGCTTGCGACGACCGGCTGCAGGCGGCCCACGCCATTCTGGTGCCCGGCGGCTTTGGCGAGCGCGGCGCGGAGGGCAAGATCGAGGCGGCCCGCTTCGCCCGCGAGCGCAAGATTCCCTATTTCGGCATCTGTTTCGGCATGCAGAT
>JBBRFV010000252.1:0-3565 GCA_038241335.1 Caulobacterales bacterium
CGGTCCCGGGCATAGGCGTTGCGCGTGCGGCTGATCGGCTCGGGCGTCAGCCGGCCGCGGCTGTGCTCGGGGTATTCTGCGAAGGGCGCGCGTTCCGGGATCAACGTCGGCGGCTCATGAAGGACCGCGGGCCTTTGCGAACGCCCGCCCCGACCTCATATAGACGCTGGTGAGCACCGTCCAATGAGCATATCCCCCGTCGTCCCGGCCTTCGCGCTGTCGCCCTCCGGCGGCGGCCCCGGCCTGACCCTGTCCGAAAGCGCCGCGCGGCGACTGGCGACGCTGTCGGCTGACGAAGGTCACGCGGTCCTGCTGCGCGTGGCCGTCGACGGCGGCGGCTGCTCGGGCTTCCAGTACCGCTTTGAACTGGTCGAGACCGCCGCGGCCGACGACCTGCGCATCGAGACCGACGGCCAAGCCGCCGTGATCGACCCTGTCTCCCTGCCCTTCCTCAAGGGCTCCGAGATCGCCTTCGTCGATGATCTGTCAGGCGCCCAGTTCGTGGTGCGCAACCCGAACGCCGCCTCCAGCTGCGGCTGCGGCGTCAGCTTCTCGATCTAGCCGCCTCTTCCGCCTGCCCTTTCATCTGCGTCAGGACGCGGGCTTTGTTCTCGCGCACCACCCAACGGGCCAGCGGCAGCCAGTAGAACGACGGCTGAAGGTCCAACTCGTGGGTGGTGGCCAGCGTCAGTCGGGTATTTCCGCCGGCCATCGGCGTCAGAATGATCCGGGCGTGCACACTGCGGAAATAGCCATGGACATGCGGGGCGTGGACATGGGCGTAAGGGCTCATCTCCTTCAAGGTCTCGGGTTCGGTCAGGATGTCGAAGCCGAGGGCCCGGCCAGGGGCCCATTCCGTGACCCGCTCGGTCGCCACTCCGGTCGAGAAATAGCCGCGGCGGATGGCGCCGATCCCCTCGCCCGTGACCTCGCCTCTGACCGGATAAGCGACCCCCAGCCGAAACGGGATCGCCGGCGCCGCGGCGATGGTCTGCATGTGAAGCACCGCCTGCCAGGTGTCCTCGGGCGAGGCCGTGACGACCACCGAGCGCTCGTCGCTGAACGCCGTGGTGGCGGGAACCACCTGTTCGGACAAGAACAGCATCGGCAGCAGGACCAGGCTGGTCAGTGAGGCGCCAGCACGCGGTCGCCCGACCCCAGCCGCGCCACGGCCGACCATGGCGCCGATCAGGCCCATCAGCCACGCCAATGGGAAGGCCATTAACAGACAGATCACGCCTTCCAGCGCTACCGCTAGCAGCGCCAGTCCGGCCACAACCATAGACGCTGTCATGTCGGCGATGGTCTGTTTGGCGCCGATGTCGCCCCGGCGGTTGGCGATGAAGCCGATCGTGGCGCCGATCACCAACGGGGCGCTGATGAACATCGTGAAGCCGTATGAGCCGAACACCAGTGCGCCCAGCGCCACCGCGAACAATGTGATGGCGACACCCATCAACAGGCCTTGCAGCCGCGTCGTCCAAACGGGGGGCACGCGAGGCCGTCCATGCGGATCGCGCTCAGGCTCGCTGTTTTCCCCCCGTTTGGGCGGCCACGCCGTCAGGAGCAGCATCGCGGGAATCTGCAGCACGGGCGCGATTACCAGGGCGGCAAGCCAGCCGGACGCACCGGCGTCGCGCGCGCGCCGGAGGGCCAGTGCCGTCGCCATCCATGCGCCTAGCACGGTCAAGGCCAAGCCACCCAAGGCAAGGCCTGGGGCCATCGCCCCGTTGCTCAGCGCATGCGTCGTCAGCCAGCGCATGGGCGCCAGCCAGAACCAGACATTGAGATCCAACGGCACGTCCTGAACCGCCCAGGCCGCCAGGGCGATCAGGTGCGGCAAGAAAAACACCACCATTGCGGCCAACGCATAGCGCGCCTGCCCGACCCGACCCTCGAACGAAAACAGCCAGCGCATCGTGGTCTCCCCCTCACGAGCATGCTGCGGCGAAACGCCGGTCGCGATCAATGGGCCCGCCAGCGCCGCATAGTCACGGCCATCACTTAGGCGATTCCCAAAATAGTGCTTGATATTAGCAAATATCCTAATTAGTCTTCTTCCTATGAACAGCCTGTTCAAAGCCCTGTCCCACCCCGTGCGTCGTCGCATCATCGACATGTTGCGCAAGGGGCCGATGGCGTCCGGCGACATCGCCGCCGCCTTCGACATGAGCTGGCCGACCATCACCGGCCATCTGAATGCACTGAAGGAGGCCGGCCTCGTCTCACCCGAGCGCGAGGGGGCATCGATCCGCTACCGGCTCGAGATATCGGCTGTGGAGGAGGCCCTGGCCTTCCTGCTGGCCATGACCGGCGCCGGTTCTACCACCCCGGAGGACAGGTCATGAACCGTTTCAACGCCGCCGACCGCGCCACAATGGTCATCGGTCTTCTCGTCATCGGGGCTGGCGCCGGCATCGCCTTCGCCGGCCCGACCGAGCTGATGCCGACCCATTTCGGTTTCGACGGCCAGGCCGATGTCTGGTCGGGCCGCGAGGCTGTGGGCCTGCTGGTCGGCGGCCTGGGGCTCGGCCTGCTGCTGGTCGGCGGTGCGGTGGGCTGGTTCGCCCGCCGCAGCGAGGATCCGCCGCGGACCCGCAGCCTGCGCACGACCCAGCTGGTCGTGCTGCTCGGCTTCGTCGGCGCGGCCCTGTTCGCGGGCGGGGTCAGTCTCGCGGGTCTCACATCCATCGCGGGACCGGCGCCCATGGCCGGGCTGTCAGCCCTGTTCCTGCTCATCGGCGCCTTCATCGGCCGGGTCGGGCCCAATCCGGTCGCCGGGGTGCGTACGCCCTGGTCCTACAAGAGCCGGCTCGCCTGGGACCGGTCCAACCGTCTCGCCGGCCGCCTGTTCTTCCTCATCGGCCTGGCCGGTCTGGCGTTCTCGGCCTTCGCGCCCCAACCCCTGGGTCTCGAGATCCTGATCGGCGCCGTCCTGGTCGCCGGCCTCGCGGCGGTGATCGAGAGCTGGCGCGTCTGGCGCACCGATCCCGACCGCCAGCCTTTTTGATTTCATTCTCGTCTCGGAGACGTCGCCATGCTGTCGCTCGCCCTCGCCCTCCTGGTCGCCCCGGTTGAAACGCCGGTGGCCCTGCCCGCCCAGCCCGCGCCGTTGCACGGAACGCTGTTGACGCCCGACGGTCCGGTTCGCGCCGTCGCCGTCATCCTGCCGGGCTCCGGGCCGACTGACCGGGACGGGAACAGTCCCCAGTTCGGCCTCTCGGCCCAGCCGTACCGCCTGCTGGCCCAGGCCCTCGCCGAAGACGGCGTCGCGACCATCCGCATCGACAAACGCGGCATCGGCGAGAGCGCTGCGGCGGGCCCCGCCGAAGGCGACCTCCGCTTCGACGCCTACGCCGAGGACGCCCGCGCCTGGGCCGCCAAAGCGGCGGACGAGGCCGGCCTGTCCTGCGCCTGGCTGATCGGACACAGCGAGGGTTCGCTGGTCGCCCTGGCCGCGGTGCGCACGCCCGATGACCACATCTGCGGCGTCATCTCCCTCTCGGGCGCCGGCCGGCCCGCCGGCGCCGTGCTGCGCGAACAGCTGGCGAGCCTGGCCGAACCG
>JBBRFV010000253.1:0-3533 GCA_038241335.1 Caulobacterales bacterium
GCCTGCGCCGCTTTGAGAAGTGCGGACCGGTACGTGAAGCCGTCCGTCGGCGTGTTCAATCATCAGCCCCAAGGATGGCCCATGAGCGGATCGCTTGATCGCTATTTTCGAAAGACGACCGCCGAAATTGAAGAAGAGCGCCGGCGGCTCGAAGACCAGGGCCGAGCCCTGTGGAACAAGGCGACCCGTTCGGGTCAGGCCGCTGTGGGGGACACGCTCAGCGCGCTTCGCAAGCTAGGCTCCGCTGAGCCGGCGCCAAGGCGTCAGACGATCGCGCAACCCCAAGCATCGAAGATGATGGGGCGAAGCTATTCGCAAACGGGCGGCGCGCCGACGACCTCGCCGGGCTCGCCGACGGCGGCGGTGAAGCGTCAGAACCCAGCCCCGGTTCTGGCCTCCAAACCTATGGGCCGCAGTTTTTCTGCGCCTGCGGCGCATCCGGCGGCGGCCCCGAGTCCGACGCCTTCGGGCGAGCGCGCCGCGGCAGCTTTCCACGGCTTCAGCGATGGAGCGACCTTCGGCGCCGGGGACCAGGCGTCCGCCCTGGTCCATGCTGGCCTTCCAGGGGACGGCCACTGGTCGGATCGCTATCACCAACAGATGCAGATGCTGCGGGGCCAGGACACCTACGATCAGGCGCATTATCCGATGACGCGGGCCGCGGGGCAGGTCGCCGGCGCGGTCACGACGGCGTTCACACCGGTCGGGGTTGAGGCGGGCGCTCTCAAGGCGGCCAGCTATTTCCCGAAGGCGGCTCAGTTCGTGAAGGGGGCGACAGCGACGAAGCGGATCACGCCTCTGGCCCGAGGGATCGACGACTACCGCCGGTGGTCGGCGATAACGGCGGGCGCCGGCGGCGCCGTGGGCGTTGGAGGGCAGGCTGTGTCCGATGTGGCCGCGAGACGGAGAAGCAACCTGGGGTCCTACGCCGCCGCGGCGGTCGGTGGCGCGACCGACGGATTGGCGACGGTCTATCTCGGTCCCGCGCGCGGGGGCGCTATCGGCGGCGCAGTGGCGGCTGCGGCGGACGACGCCTTCAACGGGCGCATTCCGTCCGTCGTCGGGATGTCCGAAGGCGCGGCTGCGGGCAGTATCATGGGCAAGGGGCTCGGCGCCCTCGGGACCTTCGGCGCCCACAGCCTACCGACGCTGCACAATGGTCCTAAGTGGATGCGGAAGGGGACAGTGGGCGAGAGCCTGTCTAAGGCACGGAGCTGGCTCGAAGGCGAAGGCGTCGATCCAGGCACGCACACGGTGCGGTTGGGGAGCCGACGCACCGTTCTTGACCACAAGACGCTGACGGGTAGGCCGGTTGAAGCCAAGTTCGGTTACGGCGCCAGGCTCAGCACGCCGCAAAAGATGTTGCGGGCGAAAGAGGCCGACTATCGCGTCGACCACTTTTTGCCGGAGGACCTCGGTAAATTACTGTCGCTCCCGTTCACGAGTTTCGAAAGCGGATTTGAACAGGATCGTTGGCGGCGATGAAGGCTCGGGAGCGGCAGAAAGCGACGTCGGCAGCCGTGCGGGCGCGGATCTATCCGCTGTTCCAGTCGCTGGGGTACAGCCGTCAGAAAATTGGCGATAGGGAAGATCGCTTCGAGCTGAAGTGGCAGCGACGGCGCGACGGATATCTCGATCAGCTTGAAATCGGGTGGTCGCGCGATTGGGGCGGACGCTTTGTTATACACTGGCTGACGGGTGATCTCCGGCGCCTAAGCCCTGCCCACCGCGGAGCCATCCCATCGGCGGGCAACCTTCTACGGCCTCCGAGACGTGGACTAGGGCGAAGCCGTAGAGGCGGATGGTTCGTGGCGCGGGACGACGTGGGCAAGGAGATGGATGTGGTTGAGGCGAGGGTCCTGGAACTCGACCGCTACCTCAGGTTCGGAACGCCCATGGCGTTTATCAGCTTGCCGGGCACCGCTCCATACCTGACGCCAAGGCTCTGGGTCCTGCATCACGCCGATGTCGCAGCCGAGCGGCAAAGACCCCTGTGGCTGTTAAGCGAGATGTTTGTACGGAAGAGTGTTCACTAAGCCGCCACCGATTGCCGCTCATCCGCAAATTCGTAGCTGGCTTCGTCCCAGAGGGAGTCCCACTCGGCGAAGCGGGCGTTGGCGTCGCGCAGGCGGGCGTCGTCGCGGACGCTGGCCACTTCGCCCTCGGCTTCGTCCCAGACCACGGTGAGGTCGGCCAGACGATGATCGCCGGCGGCCAGGCGGCCCTGGATCTGGAGGCGTTCCACCATCTCCTCGGAGACCCGCAGCTTCAGGCGGCCGCCGGCCTGACGCACGGCGATGTCGGCGTGGGTGATGACCTTGGCGATCATGTCGGCGTTGGCGGCCTCCACCGGGCGGCGGACGTCGAACAGGAACAACGGTTCGGAGCGGGCGGCGCGAGGGCGGCGGAGTTGAGCGACGTTGGGCATGTGTGGCTCCTTTCGTTTCGGCAGGATCACCCTAGGCGGGGGGTGCGTCAGAAACGGTCGTGTGTTTTCGCTCTGTTCTCATTTTTCGAGGTCCCGGCACGCGGACCGACTCGGCGTATCAATGATCCACGACTCTCAAGGTTGCCGGGGACATCGCATGCGCCTGCTCGCCCTCTGCGGCAGCCTGAGGGCTGTTTCTTCAAATGGCGCGGCGCTTGGGGCCGCGGCGCTGCTGGCGCCGGCCGGTGTGGAGGTCCTTCTCTATGACGGCCTGGCTCAGCTGCCGCACTTCAATCCTGATCTCGACACCGAGACACCGCCGGAACCGGTCGCCCAGCTGCGTCGGGCGGTGGGGACCAGCGATGGCCTGCTGATCAGTTCGCCGGAATATGCGCATGGCGTGCCAGGCGCCCTGAAGAACGGCCTGGACTGGCTGGTGGCCAGCCTGGAGTTCGCCGACACCCCCACCATACTGATCAGCACTTCGCCGGCCTCTGTCCACGCGCCCGCCCAACTGCGGGAAATCCTCACCACCATGTCGGCCCGGTTGGTGGAGGAGGCCTTCGTGGCGCTCCCCCTGCGCGGGCGGCCTCTGGACGCCGGGGCCATCGCCGCCGATCCGGCGCTGTCGGAGGCCTTGGCCAGCGGTCTCGCGCGGCTGGCCGCGGCGATCAAGGCCGAGCCTCGCGCGGACCGGTAGCCGGTGACCTCCCCAACCAGATAAGGGATAAGAGGATCAAGACGGAGGACAGGGCTTGCGGCATGAGAAGGCGACACGGCTGCTGGAGCTGGCCCGTCTTCTGGCCTCCTCCGCCGAGGGGCTGACCCTCGACGAGATGGCCCAGGCCATGGGGGTGGGACGGCGCACCGCCGAGCGGATGCGCGACGCCGTGCGCGACGCCTTCCCGCAGATGGACGAGATCGACGATCCGCCCACCAGGCGCTTCAAGATTCCCTCCGGCCTCGACGGGATCTTCCAGGCGCCGACCGCCGACGAGTTCGCCGCCCTGCACGCGGCGGCCGAACAGTTTCGGGCCATGGGCGCAAGCGGGCGGTCGGCGGCCTTGTTGAACCTGGAGCAGAAGGTGCTGTCGGCCATGCGGGC
>JBBRFV010000254.1:0-3516 GCA_038241335.1 Caulobacterales bacterium
TTGTTCTCCTTCGCCAGCGACAGCATCCAGCCGGCGTCGGGCCAGGCGTCGAAGGGCTCGACCACGCAGGCAGGGTTGCCCTTGAACGGGGCGGAGGCGAAGGCGTCGACGGTCCACTGGCGCATGGCGTCGCTGTTACCCTCGCGGCGGCGCTCGCGCTATATCCAGCGCATGACCGATCTCCGCACCACCCTGACCGAGGCCGAGCTGCGCATCGCCTGGCGCTGGATCTCCGAGCAAAGCTACTGGGGCGCGCACATCCCGTGGGCGACGTTCGAGCGGGCGTGCCTTGGCTCGATCTGTTTCGGCCTGTTCGAGGACGAGCGGCTGGTCGCCTTCGCCCGGGTGGTGACCGATCAGGCCACCTTCGCCTGGCTGTGCGACGTCTTCGTCGACGCCGGGGCGCGGGGACGGGGGCTGGGCAAGACGCTGATGGAAGCGATCATGGCGGCCCCGGCGCTGCAGGACCTGCGCCGCTGGGGCCTGGCCACGGCGGACGCGCACGGACTGTATGAACAATTCGGGTTCGAAGGAGCCGATCCGCTGCGGCATATGGAGAAGGTGGATCGGGACATCTATCCGCGGCTGGCGGCGGAAACCTGAATCAGCCACCCCTTCCTTTCGTCATTCCGGGCGGAGCGCAGCGGAGACCCGGAACCCAGCGGCGCGCGAGAGCGCGAACTTGCGCGGACGCCCCCGTCGCCGACACCCTGCATGCACAGATCGCCTTCGGCGCCGCTGGGTGCCGGCTTTCGCCGGGATGACGACAGATAGGCTAGACCTCCTCCACCCTCAACTCCGGCCACCGCGCCCGCGCGCTTTCCACCACACGGTCCCAGCCCTTCGCCAAGCCGCGCGTCGGATTGGGCCGCAGGACCATGGCGAAAACGTCCTCAAGTCCGAACGGGGAGGCGACGCTGATCGTGTCATCGGCCTCCAGCCGCACCGCGACCGAGAAGGCGGGGGCCACGAAGCGGGACAGGGCTTCGTCCGTGCCGTTCAGGGCGTCGTAGGACTCCC
Source organism: Caulobacterales bacterium (assembly GCA_038241335.1). Lineage (GTDB taxonomy): Bacteria > Pseudomonadota > Alphaproteobacteria > Caulobacterales > Caulobacteraceae > Brevundimonas. Next base: position 1,021 of record JBBRFV010000254.1, read on the forward strand.
CGAACTTCTCACGGAACCACAGATGCACCCGCGCCTGGTTGCGGACCTCGACCATGTCCCGGAACGGCAGGTCGAAGGCGGCGGCGACGCGTTTGATGACCAGGTCCTCGGCGTCCCAGCTCGTATCCGGGTCGAAATAGCCGAGGTCGTAGTCCTTGATGCCATAGCCGGTGGAGCGGCTCGTCACATGGTTCCAGACCGACTGATAGACGGCGCCCGAGAAGACGCGCCAGTCGGGCAAACCCAAGTCCCGCACCGTGGTCAGGACATGCATCAGGTCGGCGTCGGCGCGGACGATGTCGCCCAGTCGGGCCTCCAGATCGCTCATCTGTCTTTCCTCAGCGGCCAGCCATGGTCCAGCGGACCGTGGCCGCCGCCGAGACCCGGCGCGCGGCGGATAGCCTCGGCGACATAGGCCCAGGCCTGGGCCACGGCGGCCTCCAGCGGCAGGCCCTGGGCGAGGCCGACGGCGCAGGCGCTGGCCAGGGTGCAGCCGGTGCCGTGGGTGTGGCGGGTGTCGAGGCGCGGGCCCTCCAGCAGGGTCTCGCCGGTTGGCGTGACCAGCACATCGACGACGGTCTCGCCCGGCACATGGCCCCCCTTCATCAGCACCGCCCTGGCCCCCAGTCCCAGCAGGAAGGCCCCGGCCCGCCGCTGGCCGTCGAGGTCGGCGACCGTCAGCCCGGTCAGGGCCTCGGCCTCGGGCGCATTGGGGGTCAGCAGCGCGGCGCGCGGGATCAGCAGCGCCTTGACCGCCGCGACGGCGTCGGCGGCCAGCAGGCTGTGGCCGCCCTTGGCGACCATGACGGGGTCGACCACGACAGGCGCGGCGGAACAGTCGAGAATGGCGGCGACCCTTTCGACCACGTCGCGCGACCCCAGCATCCCGGTCTTGATCGCGTCGGTCCCGATGTCGTCCAGCACCGCTCGGGCCTGGGCCTCGATCAGATCCAGCGGCAACGGATGCACGCCTTGGACGCCGAGGGTGTTCTGGACGGTGATCGCGGTGATGGCCGTGGCGGCGTAACCGCCCAGCATGGTCACGGTCTTGATGTCGGCCTGGACGCCCGCGCCGCCGCCCGAGTCCGAGCCGGCGATGATGAGGACGCGTCCGAGCGGGGAAGTCATCCGGGCTGGATGGCGGACGGCGCGCGAAACGGCAAGGTCGAGATGTGTATTGTATTCCGTCTATATTGCCGATAGACTATATTCATGCACACCGCCCTGCAAGCCCTGTCCGAGCCTCACCGCATGGTCATCCTGTCCATGCTGGCCGACGGCGAACGCCCTGCCGGCGATTTCGTCGACGCCTTGCCGATCGCCCAGCCGACCGTGTCCAAACACCTGTCGGTGCTGCGGGCGGCCGGACTGGTGTCGGTGAGGAAGGACGCGCAGCGGCGTCTGTACAGCCTGAACCCCGCCCCCCTGAAGGAACTGGACGCCTGGCTGGCGCCATACCGTCGCTTCTGGATGGGCAAACTCGACGCGCTTGAAGCGCATCTGGACAGGGAATTTCCGCAATGACCGATACCCTCTCCCCGAGGCCGCGCGACGCCGACGCCGGAGCCTGCCGCAAGATCGACGGCGGTTGGGAGATTCGCTTCGAGCGCCGGCTGCGCCATGCGCCCGAACGGGTCTGGACGGCGCTGACCACCCCAGAGGGCCTCGCCTGCTGGCTGGCCGAGGCGGACATCGAGGCGGCCCCCGGCGGAAAGATGGAGCTGAATTTCCGTCAGCCGGAGAACGACTTCATGCCGGATACGCCCGAGAAGCGGCGGCAGTCGAATGAAGTGCTGCTGGTCCAGCCGTTCACCCGCTTCGAACATACCTTCGGCAGCAATCCCGACTCGGTCGTGTCGTGGCGGCTGCAGCCGGACGGCGACGGCACCCATCTGACGCTGGTGCACCGCGTGCCCGACAGCTGGGAAGGCGCGCGCAAGAATGTGCTGGCCGGCTGGCAACATCATATGGAGGGTCTGGAGGGTGCGGCCGACGGCGTCCGGCATCCATGGTCGTGGGACCGCTGGTTCGCCCTGCGCGACGCCTATGCGGAACGGCTGGAGGACGGCCGATGATCACCGCCGCCCCCTTTCTGATGTTCCAGGGCCGCTGCGAGGAGGCCCTGACCTTCTACGCGGCCACCGTGCCGGACACGCGGCTGCTGTCGCTGGATCGGCATCCCGACGGCAAGGGCGTCGCCATGGCGCGCCTGTCGGTGGGCGGGCTGGAGATCATGGCCAACGATTCCCCGCCCGTGCATGATTTCGACTTCACCCCGTCGATCTCGATCTTCCTGACCGTCGATGGACCCGAGGCCGTTGATCCGCTGGCCGCCGCCTTGGGCGAAGGGGGAAAGGCGCTGATGGCGCCGGACGCCTACGGCTTCTCCCGTCGCTTCGCCTGGGTGCAGGACCGCTTCGGCGTCTCCTGGCAGATCAACGCCGCCTGAATCGCCAGGGCCTGCACCGTCTCGCGCACATCGTGGACGCGGATGAC
>JBBRFV010000255.1:0-3514 GCA_038241335.1 Caulobacterales bacterium
GGCGGGGCGTCGGGCAGGCGGGCCAGCACCAGATGAACGATGTTGTCCGTGGCGTCGTGATCGCCCCAGGTGATGTAGATTTTCTGCCCCGTCAGGCTGTAGGTCCCGTCGCCGGTCGGAACCGCCGTCGCAGTCAGCGCCCCCAGGTCCGAGCCGGCCTGCGGCTCGGTCAGGACCATGGCCCCGGTCCATTCGCCGGACACGAGCTTCGTCAGATAGGTCGCCTTCTGGTCGTCGGTCCCATGCATCTCCAGCGCTTCGATGGCCGCCAGCGACAGCATAGGGCACAGGCCGAAGGCCATGTTGGCCGCATGGACGGTCTCATAGGCCGCCAGTTCCAGCGCCTTGGGCAGCTGCTGGCCGCCGGAATGGGCCTGGGCCGAAAGGCCGGTCCAGCCGCCCTCGGCGAACTGGCGATAGGCGGCGGCGAAGCCCGGAGCGGCGGTGACTGCGCCGTTGGCGTAGGTCGAGCCGGTCTGGTCGCCGATCCGGTTCAGGGGCGCCAGAACCCCCTCCGAGAACTGCGCCGCCGCGTCGAGCACGGCGCCCATCAGCTCGGGGTCATAGTCCGGGAAAGCGCCGGTGGCGGCGACGCTGTCGACACAGGCGATGGCCTCCAGGGTGAAGGCGAGGTCACGGACGGGCGCGCGATAGGTCATTGGACAGGCGATCCTGAACTTGTGGAGCGGTGGTGCGCTTCATGGCCGCATGCCGCGACGGCACGCAAGCGGTCGCTTGGAGAAGCGCGCCGTCTGGGCCAGTGTTGTGGCTGTCAAATTCCGGGGAGTCGCCGTGGCCGAGCCGCGCAATCGTTATTCGACCGTATCGCTGATCCTGCACTGGCTGATCGCCGTCCTCGTGCTGGCCCAGGTGCTGCTGATCACCTTTCGCGAGGCCAGCCACGGGCCGATGGCCCGTGAACTGCTGAACGTCCACAAGGCGGTCGGGATGAGCATCCTCGTGCTGACCCTGGCGCGGATCCTGTGGCGGGTGTTCAATCCGCCCATCCCGTTGCCCGTCGCCATGCCGGGCTGGGAGAAGCTGTTCGCCCGGACCACCCAAGTCCTGTTCTACGTCGTCCTGCTGGCCCTGCCGCTGACGGGTTGGGCGGCGATGTCGGCCTTGGGTCGCGATATCTCGTGGTTCGGCCTGTTCAACTGGCCCCTGCTGCCGGTGGACGGGGGGCGCGCCGTCGCCGGGAGGCTCCTCGACATCCATGGATGGGTCGTGAAGGGCGTCTACGTCCTGCTGTTCCTGCACGTCGCCGGGGCGCTGAAGCATCAGTTCATCAACCGGGACAATGTGCTGCACCGGATGATCCCGCTGATCCCCCGCCGGCCATGAGGCGTCGGGCGCTGTTCGCTGCGGCTCCGGCCGCTCTGCTGCTGCTGAGCGGCGCGGCTCCGGCGACCTGGACCTTCGATCCTGCGGCCTCCAGCATCGACCTGTCCGTCCGGGCGTTCGGCGGAACCCATACGGGCCGGTTCGAGAACTGGAGCGGCGACCTTGTCCTCGATCCCGCCGCGCCGGCGGAGACCGGGATCGTGCTGACCGTCAAGGCCGGGTCGCTGAAGATGCATCCGGCCATCGCTACCGGCCGGGCGATCGGCCGCGACTTCCTAGACGCCGCCCGCTATCCCGACATTCGCTTCCAGCTGCGGTCGATGGATCCGCTGGCGCCCGGCCGTTTCACCGCCCATGGCGCGGTGACGATGAAGGGGATCACCCGTCCGGTGGCCTTCCCGCTGGACTTGCGCGTCGAGGGGCGGGCGGCGCAGATGGCCGGCGGTTTCACGGTGGACCGCACGGACTTCGGGATTGGAACGACGGGACCTTGGAACCGGCTGGTGGGGCGACAGGTGACGGTGCGGGTGGCGCTGCGGGCGACGCGCTGAGCGGCGCAGTCGCGGCCCTGCGCGCGGGCGGTCTGGTCATCCTGCCGACCGAGACGGTCTATGGCCTCGCCGCCGACGCCGGGAACGCCCGCGCCGTCGCCGCCATCTTCGAGGCCAAGGGCCGGCCGCGCTTCAATCCCCTCATCGCCCACGTCTCCGACGTCTCCGGGGCCGAGGCCGTGGCCGTGTTCGACGCCCATGCCCGGGCGCTGGCCGACGCCTTCTGGCCCGGCCCCCTGACGATCGTCGCCCCTGTTCGTGATCGCGAACGCGTCTGCGACCTCGCCCGCGCCGGTCTCGACAGTGTCGCCGTGCGCGTGCCCGGGCACGCCGGGGCGCGGGCGGTGATCGCGGCTTTCGGCGGGCCGGTCGTGGCGCCCTCGGCCAATCGTTCGGGCCGGCCCAGCCCGACCACCTTCTCCGACGCGATGGAGGAGACCGGTTTCGCCGCCTCCGCCGCCATTGACGGCGGTCCCTGCACCGTCGGGGTCGAGAGCACGGTGGTCTCGGTGTTGAACGGCCGCGTCGCCCTGCTGCGCCCGGGGGCCGTGACGCGCGAAGAGATCGAAGCCCTGGTCGGGCCGCTGCAGGAGAGCGGGGAGGGACATCGCTCTCCGGGCCGGCTGGCCCTGCACTACGCCCCCGACGCTCCGGTGCGGATCGAGGCGACCGAAGGCCGCGCCGACGAAATCCGCCTGGGCTTCGGTCCCGGCGACGGCGATGCTCGCTGGAGCCTGAGTCCCGCGGGCGACATGAGAGAAGCCGCGGCGAACCTGTTCCGCCTGTTGCGCGAGGCCGACCGCGAACGCCCGGTCGGCATCGCCGTGGCCCCGATCCCCTCGACCGGCCTCGGCGAGGCCATCAACGACCGCCTGCGCCGCGCGGCCGGGTTCGTCGGCTAGGACGCCGATAGATGCAGGGCTGTTTGCTGGAAGAAGGGGGACGATGGTGGGTGATGTTGGGATAGAACCGTACGGACGCACAGGTCAACGAAAACAAGTTGTTAGCGACTTCTGCGTGACCGATTTTGTATAAGATTTGTATAAGGTTCGTCTTTGATCCTGTTGCGTAACCCACCTGCCGTAGACGGGAATGGGGACCCAATCTCGAAGTAGGGGGCAGGCACCAAACGTCTCCTTGCTATGGGTTGGTCGCCTTAGTTCCGCGGCGGCACCAACGTGAACAGCGGCCGCGGCGTCGCCTTCGCGATGGCTCTCGCGACGGCCCACAGATTAACAACACCGGCGACCTCGGTGCTTTCGTCGAGCACATCCTCGTGGAGCGCGTGCTCCAGCTCGCACGCGCCGTCGGCCACGATCGCGTTGCGGTAAACGTCATTCTGGCTCGCCACCTCGGCAAGCGTCAGTAGATACTGACTGTCCGTGGCTCGATCCAGCGCGTGCATATATCGCTGCGCCTCCTCCTCGGCCCCCTCGGCTTTGAGCGTCAGCTCCGAGTGATCCTTCAGCGCCATGAAGATCACGCTGGGCGCCGCTTGTTCCGCGACCGGTCTGACCTCGGGCAGCGGCAGGCCCAGGCTTCTCAGCCGAACCATCACACGCATCTCGGCCAGTTCGCGCGGTGTGAAACTGGCCCGTCCGCCCTCACGTGCGCGCAAT
>JBBRFV010000256.1:0-3480 GCA_038241335.1 Caulobacterales bacterium
GACTGGCTGGCCCCGTTCGCCAGCATGGGCGCCTCGACCGTCTCGCTGCGCCCCTCGGGCGGCACCGACCACGTCTACATGCAGACCGTCGGCATCCCCGGCTACCAGTTCATCCAGGACCCGCTCGACTACGGCAGCCGCCTGCACCACACCAGCCTGGACAGCTATGACCACCTGAAGGCCGACGACCTGCGTCAGGCGGCGGTGATCCTGGCCAGCTTCCTGCTCAACGCCGCCAACAGCGACGCGCCCTTGCCGCGCATGCCCCTCCCGACCCAGCCGACCCCGAGCGACCCGTTCGCCTATCCGGGGGAGTGAGGGGCCGGTCCGGTTGTTCCCGCGACGCGACCCTTCCCCCGCGTGCGGGGGAAGGAAGTGTTCGGCCCCCTGCGACGACTACCGTGCTTCCCCCCCGCCGCCGCATCCGCTAAGGCGCCGGGATGATCGGAAGACTGAACCACATCGGCGTCGCCACTCCGTCCATCGAGGCCAGCGTCGCGATCTACCGCGACCTGCTCGGCGCGACGAAGGCGCATGAGCCGTTCGACATGCCGGAGCAGGGGGTGCGGGTCTGTTTCATCGACCTGCCCAACGCCCAGATCGAGCTGATCGAGCCGCTGGGCGAGGCCTCGCCGATCCATGGCTTCCTGGCGAAGAATCCCAAGGGCGGCCAGCACCACGTCTGTTTCGAGGTTCCGGACATCCTCGTCGCCCGCGACGCGCTGCGGGCGAAGGGCGCGACCATTCTCGGCACGGGCGAGCCGCGCATCGGGGCGCACGGCACGCCGATCATCTTCGTCCACCCCAAGGACATGGGCGGGATGCTGGTCGAACTGATGGAAACGCCCAAAACAGGAGCGCACTGATGCCGATCGGCCCGATCACCATGTTCGCCATCTATCTGACCGTCTGGTGGACGGTGCTGTTCGCCGTCCTGCCGCTGGGCATGAACCAGGCCGACCAGACGCCGCCGACCGACGGAGCCCAGTGGGGCGCGCCGTCCAATCCGCGGCTGAAGCGGAAATTCTTCACCACCACCTGGGTCTCGGCCCTGGTCTGGCTGTTCATCATGGTGCTGGTCTTCACCGGCTGGCTGCCGCTGCCGAACATGGCGCCGCCGACGAACTGAAGGCGGCCGGATCTCCCCGTCCCCTCGAGGGGGAAGGGGCGGGGGATGGGGTGGACGCACGCTGTATCCGGGCAGACCGGAAGACGCCGTTGTCTTCGAGCCGCATCGCCAGAAGTCTGCCTCCACCCCACCCAGCCCTCCCCCTCAAGGGGAGGGCTTTGTCGGTGGGCGGCCTAGCTTTCGCCCCGGTGACCCGGCTAAAGCTCTGGTCCCACGCCTCCTCGCCGGATTCTGACCCATGCGCCTGTCGCGCTACTTCCTGCCCACCCTCAAAGAGGCGCCGTCCGACGCCCAGATCGTCTCGCACCAGTTGATGCTGCGCGCCGGCCTGATCAAACAGGAGGCCGCCGGCATCTACGCCTGGCTGCCGCTGGGCCTGCGGGTGTTGCGCAAGATCGAGACCATCGTGCGCGAGGAGCAGGAGCGGGCAGGGGCCGTCGAGCTGCTGATGCCGACCCTGCAGCTGGCCGACCTGTGGCGCGAGTCCGGCCGCTACGACGCCTACGGCCCCGAGATGCTGCGCATCACCGACCGGCACGAGCGAGAGCTGCTGTACGGGCCCACCAATGAGGAGATGATCACCGACATCTTCCGCGGCTTCGTGAAGAGCTACAAGGCGCTGCCGCTGAACCTGTTTCACATCCAGTGGAAATTCCGCGACGAGCGGCGTCCGCGCTTCGGCGTCATGCGCGGCCGCGAATTCCTGATGAAGGACGCCTACAGCTTCGACATCGACGAGGCCTCGGCGCGCAAGGCCTATAACCGCATGTTCGTGGCCTATCTCAACACCTTCGCCCGCATGGGGCTGAAGGCCGTGGCGATGCGCGCCGATACCGGCCCTATCGGCGGCGACCTGAGCCACGAGTTCATCGTCCTGGCCGACACGGGCGAAAGCCAGGTCTTCTGCGACCGCAAGCTGGTCGAGATGCCGGCCCCGGGTCCTGACGTCGACTGGAACGATCTGCAGGCCATCGTCGATGAGCGTATCGGTCTCTACGCCGCGACCGAGGAAATGCACGACGCCGGCCAGTTCGAAACCCAGACCGACGAGACCGACCGCCTGACCGCGCGCGGCATCGAGGTCGGCCACATCTTCTATTTCGGGACGAAATACTCGGCCCCGATGAAGGCCCGGGTCGCCGGGCCCGACGGCAAGGATGCGGACGTCCACATGGGCAGCTACGGCGTCGGCGTCTCGCGCCTGTTGGGGGCCATCATCGAGGCCAGCCACGACGACAGCGGCATCATCTGGCCCGACTCGGTCGCGCCGTTCGACGTCGTCGTCATCAACCTGCGCGCCAATGACGAAGCCGTCTCCGCCGCCTGCGAGGACGCCGTCGCCAAACTCGAGGCGCTCGGCAAGGACGTGCTCTACGACGACACCGACGAACGGCCGGGCGGCAAATTCGCCACGGCCGATCTGATCGGCGTGCCGTGGCAGCTGACCCTCGGGCCCAAGGGCCTGGCCGACGGCGTGGTCGAGCTGAAGCGCCGCGCCACGGGCGAGAAGGTCTCGGTCCCCCTGGCCGAGGCGCTGGCGAGGCTGACCGCATCATGAGCGACGCCGCCCCGTCCAAACCGATGAAACCCGCCGGCCCCTTCGCGGCCTGGGAGTTCGAGCTGGCGATCCGCTACCTGCGGGCCCGGCGCAAGGAGGGCGGCATCGCCCTGATCGCCATCATCTCCTATGTGGCCATCACCCTGGCGGTGCTGGCCCTGATCACGGTGATGAGCATCATGGCCGGCTTCCGCTCCGAGCTGCTCAGCCGGATGCTGTCGTTCAACGGCCATATGTACGTCCAGGGCCAGGTGCTTCAGGACCCGAACCGCGAGGCCATGGTCGCCCGCCTGGCCAGGGTGCCGGGCGTCATCAGCGTCAGCCCCCTGACAGAGAACCAGAGCCTGGTTCAGGCGGCGGGCCAGACCACCGGGGCCATGGTGCGCGGCGTGCGGCCGCAGAACCTGGACTCGATGAAATACGTCTTCCAGAGCCTGTCGCCCGAGGCCAAACGGTCGTTCGGCGAAGGCGCCTATGGCGGCGACAACGTCCTGATCGGCAAGGCCCTGGCCGAGCAGATGGGCCTGCGCGTCGGCGATCCGATCAGCCTGCTTTCGCCCTCCGGCGCCGGCAGCGCGATCGGCAATCTGGGCGGGCTGCAGAAGACCTATCGCATCGGCGGCCTGTTCAGCTCGGGCACGGCCGACTTCGACCGCGCCTTCATCTTCATGCCCCTGGAACAGGCGCAGTTGTTCTTCGGCAAGGAAGGCGTCTGGGACGTCGTCGAGATGAAACTGGCCGAGCCCGACCGCGTCGCCGAGATGATCGAGCCCGTGCGCCTCGCCGCCGGCCC
>JBBRFV010000257.1:0-3445 GCA_038241335.1 Caulobacterales bacterium
AAAACGTAACAGGGCCGCCGTTCGGGGTCACGGCGCCCTTTGCCCGGCCCGCGGGATCGGTGCTCGCGCGTGGGGGCCAAACCCCTTTTCGGTGGGGCGGGCGGGCCGGGCGGCGCGGGCGGGGCCCGGGGCGCGATACGCACCATGGAGATGCCGCGGCAGAGGCGGGCGGTCAGGTTGCGGGGCAGCCGGGTCGTTTCGTCGCCGCAGGCCCGGCCGACCTGATCCTGGGTCAGGCCGCGGGCGCCGGACAGGTCCGCGCCCCGGATGTCGCTGCGGTTCATCTCGGCGCCGTCGAAATTCGCGCCCGCGAACGAGCCTCCGGTCAGGCGCGCCCCGTTCAGGGTCGCGCTGTCGAACGAAGCCGAGCGGAAGTCGCCGTTCGACAGGTTCGACATCTCGATGGTGGCGCTCGAAAAGTCCGCGCCCCGGGCGCTGACGTTGGCCAGGGTGACGGCGGTCAGCTCGGCGGCGCTCAGGTCCGCGCCGGCCAGGACCGCGCCGTTCATGTTCGCGCCGTTCAGCTCGGCGCCGGTCAGGTCGGCGCCGCCGAAGCGGGCCCGCACCATGGTCGCGCCCATGGCCTCGACGCCCGACAGGCTGGCGTTGGTGAAGTTGGCTCCGGTGAAGTTGGCGCCGGTCATCTCGGCCCCGTCCAGCCGGGCGCGGGTGAAGTCGCTGCCCATGAAGTTGGAGCCGACCAGTTCGGCGCCGCGCAGATTGGCGCCGACCAGGGTGGCGCTGGTGAAGACGGCTCCGTTGAAGGCGGCGCCGGTCAGGTCGCGTCCGGACAGTTCGCAGCGATTGCAGCTGCCGCCGAGCGAGACCATCCGGGTCACGTCGCGGTCCTGGAACTGGAGACGGATCTCGGCGGCGGCGGACGTGGCGGCGATGGCGGAGGAGGCCATCAGCACGCCCAGCGCGAGGCCGGCGAGGGGGAGGCGACGGATTGAGGGTGAAGCGAACTGGGTCACGCCCCAGTCATGCCGTCGCGCCCGGAAAAACTCTACTAAATTCGCTGTAACCTGCTGTGATCGTTAGCAGCCCGGAATGGAGAGGCCGCCCGGCAGCCGGGTCGCCTCGTCGCCGCAGGCCTGGTTGAGCCGGCTCTGGGTCAGGCCGGTCGCCCGCAGCAGCGACGCCCCGGAGAAATTGGCCCCCGTCAGGGTCGCGCCGGCGAAGCTGGCTCCCTCCAGATAGGCTCCGACGAAGCTGGCGTTGGTCAGGTTGGCCCCCGAGAAATTGGAGCTGGAGAAGACCCCGCCGTAGCCGTTCACGTCGCGCATGTCGGTGTTGGAGAAATTGGTCCGGTTCATCACCCCTAGGCTGACGTCGGCCTGGCGCAGTCGCGATCCCGACAGGTTCAGGCCGCGCGCCTCCATGCCCGAGAAGTCGCCCTGGAACAGATTGCAGCCGGAACAGCTGGCGCCGCCGCGCACGCGGGCGATCTGGCCGGGGTTCTGGGCGGCGGCGGGCAGGGCGGTCGCCACAAGGGCGACGACGGCGGCGGCGAGGATCAGCTTCATGACGGGCTCCGGTCTCACGCTGGAAGATGCAAGACCCGGACCAGTGTAAATGCCAATCGTTGACTATCCCTGCATCGACGGCGCGGCGCCGCAGGTGTCGCAGATCCAGCCCGCGCCCCGCTGCTGCAGGGCCAGGTCGCCGCAGGCCGGGCAGGCGACCGCTTCGGTGGCGGCGGCCGGCGCGATCGGCGTGTCCGCCTTCCGGCCGAACGGCAACACCACCAGATTGTCCGGCGCCGCGCCACGCGCGAAGCCCTTGGAAATGAATCGGGCCGCCGGAACGGTCTCCGGGGCGGCGTCGTCACCGACCTTGAAGCCGTCGGCGTTCAGCCCCTCCGGCTCGACGTTGGCCAGCTCGTGACGGGCCAGATAGGACACGCCCAGCTCGCGGAAGATGTAGTCGAGGATCGAGGTCGCCGATCGGATCGAATCATTGCCTGTGACCCGTCCCGCCGGCTCGAACCGAGTGAAGACGAAGGCGTCGACGAACTCGTCCAGCGGCACGCCGTACTGAAGCCCGATCGAGATGGCGATGGCGAAATTGTTCATCATGCTGCGGAAGGCGGCGCCCTCCTTGTGCATGTCGATGAAGACTTCGCCGAGCTCGCCGTCCTCGTATTCGCCCGTGTGGATATAGACCTTGTGGCCGCCCACGGCCGCCTTCTGGATATAGCCCTTGCGGCGGTCGGGCAGTTTGCGTCGGGTGCGGTCGCGCTCAATCACCTTCTCGACCACCCGTTCCACCGCAATGGCCTCGGGCTCGCGGCGGCGTTCTCGGGCCGGTTCGGTCTCGGGCAGGTCCAACAGCATGCCGATTGGCGGAGCGGCGCGTTTCAACCGCGCGGCCCGGCGGCCCTCGCGAGCCGCGTCGCCGAGCAGCCGCGCGGCCTGGGCCGGGGTCGCCCGCCAGTCGATCAGTGTCGGCGCGGCGTAGGGGGCGCGGCTGAACGGCTCGATCGGCGCCCGCAGGCTCGCCTCGAAGTCCGCCGGATCGGCCAGCACAGCCTTCAACGCCTCGGGGGCCTCGCTCCAGCCCGTCAGGTCGCCGTGGCCGAAGACCCAGGCCTGGGCCGCCGCGATGGCCGATGCGTCGAAGCCGAGCCGGGCCAACAGATCGGGCTCGTCCGCGGCCAGCCCCAGCACGTCGCGCACGAAGCCGGCGTCCAGCACCGGCGCCCGCACCGCGTCGGCGAGCGAATCGACCTGGGCCAGGGCGGTCTCGACGGCTTCCAGCTCGACGTCGGTGAAGCCGCGCGCCCGCAGGCCGGTGTGGTCGATTGCCGGGGCCTCGACCAGGGTGCGGCGGCCGAACAGATGCCGCTCGGCCGACTCGATGTCGCCGCCGGCCGCGGCAATGGCGGCGGCGAGAGAGGGGCGCAGGCGCGCCCCGGTCTCGCCGCTGCGGGTTTCGTAGCGGTCCACCGCCCCGAACGGGCTCAGGCCCAGTCGCAGCGACGCCTCGGCATCGTCCAGGAACAGGGAGACGGTGCCGCGCACCGCCACCTTCGCCGCGACACCGGCCGCGAAGGCCGCCGGATCGTCGGAGCCCCGCGCCAGGTCCGCGAGCCCGCCAAGGCCGATGGAGATCACGTCACCGGTCGCCCACACGGCGACCAGGTCCCCTAACGCTGCGTCGAAATCGTCTCCGGTCAGGCGCGCCAGCGTCGGCAGTTCCAGCAGTACCGCGCGACCGGCGGCGGCGTCGGCCAGGGCCTCGGCGGCTTCCGGGTCAAAGGTCAGGATGAGGTCGCCGTCCATGGCGATCGCGCCCGCCTGCGCCTCGGGCGCTCCGGAGGCGATCAGATCGCGGTCGGCCGTGGCGATCATGGGCGGCGGGATCGGGGCGGGCCCGGGGTCGGCGTCGAACCGCTCGCCGGCGGCGGCTCTCAGGATATCGACGTCCGACGCCCCCGCCCGCC
>JBBRFV010000258.1:0-3385 GCA_038241335.1 Caulobacterales bacterium
CATGGGCGACAAGATCACCGCCAAACAGACGGTGCTGGACGCCGGCATTCCCTGCGTGCCCGGCTCGGCCGGCGAGGTCGAGACGATCGACGACGCCATCGAGGCTTCAAAGACCATCGGCTTCCCCCTGATCGTCAAGGCCGCCGCCGGCGGCGGCGGGCGCGGCATGAAGGTGGCCCTGACCGCCGATGACCTGGTCGAGGCCGTCCAGACCGCCCAGTCAGAAGCCACCGCCGCCTTCGGCAACGGCGCCGTCTATATGGAGCGCTACCTCCAGAAGCCGCGCCATATCGAGCTTCAGGTCATCGCCGACAGCCACGGCAATGTCGTCCACCTCGGCGAGCGCGACTGCTCGCTGCAGCGCCGTCACCAGAAAATCCTCGAGGAAGCCCCCTCACCCGCCCTGTCGGCGGCGGAACGGGTGTCCATCGGCGAGACCGTCAACAAGGCCATCGCAGCCATCGGCTACCTCGGCGTCGGCACCATCGAATTCCTCTGGGAGGACGGCGAGTTCTTCTTCATCGAGATGAACACCCGGCTGCAAGTCGAGCATCCTGTTACAGAAATGATTACTGGCGTCGATCTGGTGCGCGAGCAGATCCGCATCGCCGCCGGCTTGCCGCTGTCGTTCCGACAGGAAGACGTGACCTTCAAGGGCCACGCCATCGAGTGCCGGATCAACGCCGAGAACGCCGAGACCTTCACCCCGTCGCCGGGCACCATCACCGACTTCCACGCCCCCGGCGGCCTGGGCGTGCGGCTGGATAGCGCCATCTACGCCGGCTATTCGATCCCGCCCTATTACGACAGCCTGATCGGCAAGCTGATCGTGCATGGCCGCGACCGCGAGGAGTGTATCGCGCGCCTCAAGCGCAGCTTGAACGAGATGGTCGTCGGCGGCATCGACACCACCATTCCCCTGTTCCAGAAACTGCTGCAGGAGCCCGACATCCTGTCCGGCGACTACGACATCCACTGGCTTGAGAACTGGGCCAGGCGCCAGAAGGGCGACGCCTAGAGCCTGTGGACGAGCCGGGGTTCAGCGCCACGTCCCCGTTCGGCGGCTTCGGCCCCGACGAACTGCTGCACTGCTACGCCACCGGCGTCTTCCCCATGGGCGAGGCGCGCGACGATCCGCGCATCTTCCTGGTCGAGCCCGAGCAGCGCGGCGTCATCCCGTTGGACGGCTTCCATATTCCCTCGCGGCTCAGGCGGACGGTGCGCTCGGACGCGTTCGAGATCCGCGTCGACACCGCTTTCGGCGCCCTGCTGGACGCCTGCGCCGCGCCGGGGCCGGGCCGCGAGGACAGCTGGATCAACGCCCCGATCCGCCGGCTCTACATGGAGCTGAACGCGCGCGGGAACGCCCATTCGATCGAGTGCTGGAAGGACGAACGGCTGGTCGGGGGGCTGTACGGCGTGACCCTCGGCGGGGCCTTCTTCGGCGAGAGCATGTTCAGCCGTGAGCGCGATGCGTCCAAGGTCGCTCTGGTGCATCTGGTCGGACGACTGAAGCGCGGCGGCTGGCGGCTGCTGGACGCCCAGTTCCTGACCGGCCACCTGAGCCAGTTCGGGGCGGTGGAGACGCCCCAGGCGGTTTATCTGAAGCGGCTCAGGGCGGTGCGGACGCTGAGACCCAACACCAGGTCGCTGTTCGAGCCGATAACCGGGACCGAGGCGGTGTTCTACGCCTTGCAGCCAACCACCCAGGCGTCATAGATCGGGTGCTGCAGCCCGCTGACGGCGGGCGAGGAGGCGAACATCCAGCCGTGGTAGATCTGACGCGGGCCGGTGGTCTGAACCACGCCGCGCGGCTGGATGCTGACGTCAAGATAGGCCACGGCGTCGCTGGTCAGTTCGTCCGACGCGGAGACCTCGCAGGCGCGGGCGGTGAAGATCAGGCTCTTCTGGAAGCGCACCGGACGACCGCCGACCTCGACCTCGAAGCGCATGGTCTCTGCGGTGATCTTGTCGATGGCCTGGATGATGGCGACGCGGCGACGCTGGCGCAGGCCGGGCACGCCCGGCGCCTCCAGCTTCGCGGGCGGCGCCGGGATGTCGGCTCTTTTCTCGGCGGCGGTCTCGACGACGGGCGCCTCGGCGACGACGGGCGTCTCAGTGGGCGGCACGATCGCCACCGGAGCGGTCGGCGCGAGGTCGCCTGCGGGGGCGGTCTCGATCGGCGTGACCCCGACGGGGACCGGCGCGGGGGTGGCCGTTTGACGATTCAGGGCGGCGGTCGGGTCCTGGGCCGGACGGGCGTCGCGCGGGACATCCTGCCAGGCCGAGGCGACGACGCCGCCCGCCGCGAACAGCGCCGCGCCGACGACGCCGGCGAGGATGGCGCCCCGGCGCTTCATTCCGGCCGCCAGGCTTCGTAGTCGCCGGTCGCCGCCGGGCGCTGGCCTTCAGCCGCCAGCGAACCCTTGGGACGCCAGGCCATGGGCGTGCCGGTCAGGTTTGGCAGATAGTCGATCTCCCACGACCGGCGCGGCAGGGGCGCCACGGTGGGGGGTTCGTCGAAGGTGTAGTGCAGCCAGCCGTGCCAGTCGGGCGTGACCTTGGAGGCGTCGGCGTAGCCCTTGTAGATCACCCAGCGGCGGTGGCGGCCGTCATAGCTGCTGCGGTCGCGCGACTGGTAGTAGCGGTTGCCGAACTCGTCGGAGCCGACCGGCTCGCCACGCTTCCACACGGTGAAGAAGGTGCCAATGGTGGCGCCGCTGGTCCAGCCGAATATCCTGCCTAGCACTTCGGGAAATCCACTCGCGTTCGTCCGCGCGGCGGGGGCCGGCGTCTTCGGCGCAATCATAGAAACCGCAGGAGGTTCCGTCCAGCGTCGCCCGCACCGGATGAACCTCAATATGTTGGGGGTAACGCGCTCACGACACGCCAGATTTATTGATTGCGCCGGTTGTGAGCGCCATGGTGGCCGGAAAGCCACGCCGAGCCGCCCTGCATGCGCCTTCCGTCCCGCTTCGCCGACCTGGCCGCGACCGTCGCCCTGACGACGCGCGAGATCGAACGCGCCGACCGGATCGCGGTCGTGGACGCCCCCGCCGGCTGGAGCGACGTGCGGATCGAGGCCTGGCTGGACTGGGCCGACGCCGAGGGCCTGCCGACCGACGGCGACGGCCTGTTGGGCGGCGCGGTCGCGGACTGGCCCAGCGAACGCGCGGCGACGATCCGCCTGGGACTGGCGACGCCGGCCCGGCCGCTGGCCGTGGCGTCCGACCCCGTCGACCTGGCCGATCCCGGCGCCGCACGGCGGCTGGAGCGCGAGCTGGCCCAGCGGCGAGCCGCCTCGCTGGCCCCGGCCGCCGTCGCGGCCGTCGCCGACGCTCTGACCGCCGTGATGGACGCGGTCAGACGCTGCGAAGGACCGCAC
>JBBRFV010000259.1:0-3377 GCA_038241335.1 Caulobacterales bacterium
GCGCCGAGGGCGTGAAGGTCAATACGCCGATCGCCCGGCTGAAGGACGAGGGCGGCGCAGCTGCTCCGACCCCGAAGGTCGTCACGCCGGCGGAGGCCGCCAAGGTTGAACCGGCCAGGACCGAGGCCGCCGCTGCGCCCAGCCCTCCGAAATCCGCGCCGGCCACCGTGAAGGCCGACGGCGAGCGCGTCTTCGCCTCGCCCCTGGCGCGTCGCATCGCCGCCCAGACCGGCGTCGATCTGAAGTCCGTCAAAGGCACGGGTCCGCACGGCCGCATCGTCAAGCGCGACGTCGAGGGCGCGCCGAAGGGCGGGGCCCAACCGACCACCAGCGCGGCGGCTCCGGCCGGGGAAGTCCGCAAGGTCCAGTCGCTGGCCCAGATGGGCATCCCGGACGGCAGCTATGACCTGATCCCCCTGGACGGCATGCGCAAGGCGATCGCCCGGCGCCTGACCGACAGCTTCCGCGACGTGCCGCATTTCCCGCTGACCATTGATTGCGAGATCGACGGCCTGCTGGCCTCTCGGGCCCGGGTCAATGCAATGCTGGAGACGTCCGGGGTCAAGGTCTCGGTCAACGACTTCATCATCAAGGCCGCAGCCATGGCGTTGAAGGCCGTGCCGGAAGCCAACGCCAGCTATTCGCCCGAAGGCATCGCCATGCACCACAACGCCGACGTGGCGATGGCTGTGGCGATCGAGGGCGGCCTGATCACCCCGATCATCCGCAAGGCCGAGACCAAGACTCTGTCGCAGATCGCGACCGAGTCCAAGGATCTGGCCAAGCGCGCCCGCGAGCGCAAGCTGAAGCCCGAGGAGTTCCAGGGCGGCACCTTCTCGGTCTCCAATCTCGGCATGTTCGGCATCAAATCCTTCGCCTCGATCATCAACGAGCCTCAGGGCGCGATCATGAGCGTGGGCGCGGGGGAGCCGCGCGCCGTGGTCAAGGGCGGCCAGCTGGCCGTCGCGACCGTGATGACCGTGACCCTGACCTGCGATCACCGGGTCGTGGATGGCGCGGCCGGAGCGAAATTCCTGCAGGTCTTCAAGGCTATGATCGAAGATCCTGTGACGATGCTGGCGTAGAGGGAGCGGCGACGTGACCTCGGTCTACGACTTCAGCGCCCGGGCCATCGACGGCGCCGACACGGCGCTGGAGGCGTTCCGCGGCCAGGTGCTGCTGATCGTCAATACGGCTTCGAAATGCGGCTTTACCGGTCAGTACGCCGGGCTGAAGGCGCTACATCGTCAGTATGCGGATCGTCCGTTCGAAGTGCTCGGCTTCCCCTGCAACCAGTTCGGCGGTCAGGAGCCGGGCAGGGCGGCGGAGATCGCCAGCTTCTGCAGCAGCGCCTATGGCGTCGACTTCCCCATGTTCGACAAGGTCGAGGTCAACGGCCGGAACCGCCATCCGCTGTTCGCCTGGCTGACCGACCAGAAGAAGGGCTTTCTGGGCAGCCGCGACATCAAGTGGAATTTCACCAAATTCCTGACCGATCGGGAAGGGCGGGTCGTCGCACGCTATTCCCCCGACACCGAACCCTCGGCCATCGCGGCCGACATCGAGAAGCTGATCTGACATGGCTGCTGAATTCGACCTCATCGTCATCGGTTCGGGCCCGGGCGGCTACGTGGCCGCCATCCGCGCCAGCCAACTGGGTCTGAAGGTCGCCATCGTCGAACGCGAAGCCTTGGGCGGCATCTGCCTGAACTGGGGCTGCATTCCCACCAAGGCCCTGCTCAAGTCGGGCGAGAAATACGAGAGCCTGTCGCACCTTAAGGAATTCGGCCTGTCGGCTGACAAGGTCGGCTTTGACTTCGACGCCATCATCCAGCGGTCGCGCGGGGTGGCCGCCACGATGAACAAGGGCGTCACCTTCCTGATGAAGAAGAACAAGATCGAGGTGATCGAAGGCTCGGCCAGGCTCGAGAAGGGCGCGGCGGCCCCCAAGGTGGTCATCGCCCTGAAGGTCGGCGGTTCGCGCACGGTAGAGGCCAAGGCGGTCATGCTGGCCGTCGGCGCTCGCGCCAAGGCGATTCCGCAGATCGGCCTGGAAGCCGACGGCGACAGGATCTGGGCCTATCGCGAGGCCATGGCGCCGAAGACGATGCCGACGTCGATCGTGGTCATCGGTTCGGGCGCCATCGGCGTCGAGTTCGGCAGCTTCTATCGCGCCCTCGGCGCCGAGGTGACGGTCGTCGAGGCCGTCGACCGCATCATGCCGGTCGAGGACGAAGAGGTGTCCAAGGCGGCGCAGAAGGCCTTCGAGAAGCGCGGTATGAAGTTCCGCACCGGCTGCAAGGTCACCAAGGTGTCGAAGGGCGGCAAGGGCGTGCAGGTGGCCATCGAAGCCGGCGGCAAGGCCGAGACGCTGGAGGCCGACGTCTGCATCTCGGCGGTCGGCATCACCGCCAACACCGACGGGATCGGCCTGGAGGCGCTGGGCGTGAACATGGACCGGGGCCACATCACCATCGACGGCCACTGCCAGACCAACGTCAAGGGGCTGTACGCCATCGGCGACTGCGCCGGCGCGCCATGGCTGGCCCACAAAGCCAGCCATGAAGGTATCCACGCCGCCGAGCACATCGCGGCCTACAAGACGCCCAACGTCCACTCGCCCATCGCCGGCTGCACCTACGCCCAGCCGCAGGTCGCCTCGGTCGGGATCACGGAGCAGGGGGCCCGGGAGGCGAAGCGCGAGGTCCAGATCGGCCGCTTTCCGTTCCGCGTGAACGGCAAGGCCGTGGCCGCCGGCGAGATCGAGGGCTTCGTCAAGGTGATCTTCGACGCCAGGACCGGCGCCCTGATCGGCGCCCACATGATCGGCGCCGAGGTCACCGAGATGATCCAGGGCTTCGTCACCGCCATCGCCATGGAGGCGACGGAAGAGGACATCCACGGCATCGTCTATCCGCACCCGACGATGTCTGAGGCCATGCACGAGGCCGCACTGGACGCGTACGGGCGGGTGATCCACCTTTAGGCAATGCCGGCCCAGATCGAGGCCGTGCTGAGCGAGCGGGAATGGCTCGGCGCCGGACGCTTCACCGTGGCCGACATGCTGATGGCTGACGTGCTCAGCGTCCCGGACGTGCCCGCACACGGCGAGCGCCCCGCGAGCGAGGCCTATGTGCAGCGTCTCACGGCCCGGCCGGCGTTCCTCAAGGCGCGGTCGGACCAGATGGCGCATTTCGAGGCGGCGGACGAAGCGTCCTGACACTTCCGGTCCAACGACCCGGCGACATCCTGACCAAAGGTCGGGCGATTCACTCATAAGCCTTGCATGGGAGCCGTCTCCGCGCTCAGTCTGGGCGATGAGACCGCACCGGGAAAGTCATTTGATCGCCCGCATCGGATGGATGCGGGCCGCCGTC
>JBBRFV010000260.1:0-3360 GCA_038241335.1 Caulobacterales bacterium
GGTGCTGGGCGCCAACGACGGCATCGTCTCGACCGCCAGCCTTATAGTGGGCGTGGCCGCAGCAGGTTCGGACAAGGGGGCGGTTGTCGTCGCGGGCGTGGCCGGCCTCGTCGCCGGAGCGCTGTCGATGGCGGCCGGGGAATATGTCTCCGTGAGTTCCCAGGCCGACACCGAGAAGGCCGATCTGGCCCGGGAGACCCAGGAGCTTCATAGCGCGCCCGAGGCGGAGGCACGGGAGCTGAGCGACATCTACGTGGGGCGAGGGCTCACCCGGGACCTGGCCGACCAGGTCGCGACCCAGTTGATGACCGCGGATGCGTTGGGGGCCCACGCGCGGGACGAACTCGGCATATCCGAGCACACCATGGCCCGGCCGCTCCAGGCGGCGTGGACGTCGGCCGTGACGTTCTCGGTCGGCGCGGCAGCGCCGCTCCTGGCCGCCAGCCTGGTCCCGCAGACCTGGGTGGTCGGGGTTGTGGCGGCTTCGACGCTGGTCTTTCTCGCCATTCTGGGGGCCGCGGGCGCCGGTGCCGGCGGCGCCAACCTGATACGCCCGGTCACGCGGGTGGTGTTCTGGGGCGCCGTGGCGCTGGCGGTGACGGCCGGAATCGGCCGGGTCTTCGGGGCCGTCGTCTAGCGCTTCTTGCCGAGTTCGGCGGCGATGTCCTTGACCATCCGGCCGGCCTTGCGATGGGCGGCGGCGAGCTGGTCGCGGGTCACGCCCCAGCGCTTCATCCAGTGCTCGACGGCCTGGCGCTCGGACATGTCCAGCCGGTCCTTGTCGATGAAGCCGCGCTTGTCCTTCAGGCCCGCCATGGTCGCTCCGTGATCTGTCGTTTGCGGATACGCCCGGAAGGGCGGGTTGGCGAGCCCTGAACACCGTTCTGAAAACCGCGTCTAGTTATCGCCTAAGATATATTATGCGCAATAACATGACCGCTTTGGGTTATTCAGAGGCTTACGGGCTCCAGATGAGCCACAAAATGAAAGCCCAGCGTCTCGAAGCCCTCCCGGGCGTAGAACCGGTGCGCGTCGGTCCGACTGAGCCGCGAGTCCAGATGCAACTGACCGCACCCCGTGGCGCGCGCCTCGGCCTTGAGCCAGTCCAGCAGACGCTTGCCGTGCCCCGATGATCGCTGCGCTTCGTCCGAGACCAGATCGTCAATCGACAGTATCGCGCCGCAGTACAGCATCTCCAGCCGCCGGAAGCCCGCCACTGCGCAGATCCGGCCGCCCTGCACCACGGCCGCCAGCCTGAAACCCTCGGTTTCCCGCATCCGCTCGACCATGCCCACATAGGTCGTCTCGGTCAGATGCGGCCGCAACTGACGCATGATCGGCCAGGTCTCCGCCGTCCGGTCCGGGCCGATCTCCTCAATGACGACCGCGTCGATCATCGGCGGGGTCTCCGTCACAGCGCCAGCCGGGTCGACCAGCCGTCGAACGCGACCTCTACATTGTCCGGAAGACTGGCTGACAGGACATTGTAATCAAGATCAATATGTAGATTAGTCAGCACCGCGCGCTTGACGCCGGCGCGCACGATCCAGTCCAGCGTCTTGTCGACATGGGAATGGGTCGGATGCGGCGTCCAGCGCAGGGCGTCGACGATCCAGAGATCGCAGCCGCGCACCGTCTCGATCGCCGCTGCGTCCAGATCCGACACGTCGCTCGAATAGGCCAGCGGCCCGAAGCGGTAGCCGACGGAGCGGATCGGCCCGTGCGCCTGGTCGAAGGTCATGATCGGGATCGCGCGCCCCGCCCCGTCAACGGACCAGGGTGAACCATGGGGCGGGATCGGCCGGGCGTCGAGAATGGCCGGATAGCCCTCGACGCTGTCGAAGATGTAGCTGAACCGGCTCTGAAGCGCGGCGCGGGTGGCCACGTCCATGAAGGCCGGGATGCGTCGGCGTTGGCGCATCGAAAAGACGCGCAGGTCGTCGATCCCGTGGGTCTGGTCGGCATGGTCGTGGGTGTAGAGGACGGCGTCCAGCGCCTTGACGTCCGCCGACAGCATCTGGGCCCGCAGGTCCGGCGAGGTGTCGATCAGCAGGCTGGTCAAGCCGTCCGCGCCGTGACGCCGCACCAGCGCCGAACACCGGGTGCGGCGGTTGCGGGCCTCGGTCGGGTCGCAGGCGCCCCAGCCCCCGTCGCCGCGCGGCACCCCGCCGGACGAGCCGCAGCCGAGGATCACCACCTCCAGTTCGCCTTGCCCGTTCATGCGCCCCCCGGCCGCGGGATGGCGTCGAACAGGGCGAAGAAGGCGTCCGTGGTCCGGGCCTCGGTCTCCTCCCGGCTCCAGCCGCGGATCTCGGCCAGCTTGTCGAGGACATGGCCGACATAGGCCGGCTCGTTGCGGCGTCCGCGATGCGGCATGGGGGCCAGATAGGGACAGTCGGTCTCGACGATGATCCGGTCTGCCGGAAGGGTCCGGACGACGGCCCGAACCTCCTCGGCGGCCTTGAAGGTGGCGATGCCCGACACCGAGAACCAGGCGCCGAGCGCCGCCGCCTTTTCGGCCAGCGCCGGACCGCTGGTGTAGCAGTGCATCAGGAAGCGGAACGGGCCCGCAGCCTGCTCCTCGGCCAGGATGGCGGCCATGACCTCGTCGGCCTCGCGCGTATGCACCACCAGGGGCAGGCCGGAGCGCCGCGAGGCCTCGATATGCTGGCGAAAAACCGCCGCCTGGGTGTCTCGTGGGCTCAGGTCGTAATGGAAGTCGAGCCCACATTCCCCGATTCCAACGACCCTTTTCCATTTTGAAAGCTCGACCAGCTGATCGGCGGTCAGGTCAGCGTAGTCCTTCGCTTCGTGAGGATGGACGCCGACGGTGCACCAGATGTCGGGGTGCGCGAGGGCCAGCGCGTGGGTGGCCTCGAAGGTCGACAGCTTGTCCGAAATCTCGACCATCAATCCGACCCCGGCCTCGCGCGCCCGGTCGATGACCGCGTCGCGGTCATCGTCGAACTGCGGCGCATGCAGATTGACGTGACTGTCGATCAGCATCAGCCGCCGGCCTTGGTGCGTTGCAGGTCGGCTAAGGCGCCGGCGAGCACGTCGCCCCGGTCCAGATTGATCGCCGCCGTCCGATCCGGGAGTTCGGACAGGCGGCCCCACAACTCTGCCCAGCGAGCCCCGGAGGCCCCCTCCTCCAGCGCCCGGACCTTCACCGCGGCGGTCAGCCGGTCCATCAGGGTCTCAAAACGCGCCTGTCCCTCGGCTCCACGGAAGCCGTCGGCGACCGCCAGGGCCTCGGCCCGGTCCACTCGCGGCGCCGCGACCCAGGCCTGGGCCATCTGGTCGGCCTCCAGCGTCGCGCCGGAGGCCAGGGCCAGCGCCTGCCCCGGCGATCCACCCGCC
>JBBRFV010000261.1:0-3354 GCA_038241335.1 Caulobacterales bacterium
CACTGGGAGGCGAAAACCCTCTCCGACGACGACATCGCCGCCCTCGGCTATGGCCCTGAGGGCGACCAAGATTAAGCCTCGAACCGCGGAGACTCCACATGACCGCCCATACCCCCCAGACCGACCACCAGCAGGCCTCGCCCGAGGACACCGCTCACGCCCGAACGGCGGCGCGCGAGTCAGGCAAGCCCGATCAGCTTCGCGAAGAGGAACGCGGGGCTGAGGACCGTCAGGAAGCCCTGGTCGACGAAGGCGTCGAAGAGACCTTCCCGGCGAGCGATCCGGTGTCGGTCAAGCGCATCACCTGAGGCCGGACCGTCTCTCGGCAATTGCAATAGTTCAGGATGAACTGGCCGGCGTGGCCGTGTGTGTCGCCGTTGAACACGGTGACGCCGCGGTCGACGGCAGAGAGCCCTCGGGAGGAGCGAATTCGGGCCCGGCGGGCGGACGCCGACGGCGGAGCGCGGCAAACTGATCGTTGTTAACGCGCCTGCGCTTCGCTACCCGTCTCCCCACACTATCGCGGAGCCGTCCATGTCCCGTCCGAGCGACCGTTTCGAGGGCACCTCGAACTATATCGCCACCGACGACCTGAAGATCGCGGTCAACGCCGCCGTGGCGCTGGAGCGGCCGCTGCTGATCAAGGGCGAACCGGGAACCGGCAAGACGGTGCTGGCCTATGAAATCGCCCGCGCTCTGAACGCGCCACTGATCACCTGGCACATCAAGTCGACGACCAAGGCTCACAATGGCCTTTATGAATACGACGCCGTCTCGCGGCTTCGCGACAGCCAGCTGGGCGAGGAACGCGTCCACGACGTCCGCAACTATCTGAAGCCCGGCAAGCTGTGGGAGGCCTTCACCGCGCTCAATCGGCCGGTGCTGCTGATCGACGAGATCGACAAGGCCGACATCGAATTTCCCAACGACCTGCTGCAGGAACTCGACCGCATGGAGTTCTATGTCCAAGAGACGGACGAGACCATCCGCGCCGAGGTCCGGCCCGTGGTCATCATCACATCCAACAACGAGAAGGAACTGCCGGACGCCTTCCTGCGCCGCTGCTTCTTCCACTACATCCGCTTCCCCGACGATGAGACGATGCGCGCCATCGTCGAGGTCCACTTCCCCGGCATCAAGCCGCGGCTGGTCTCGGAAGCGCTCAAGACCTTCTATGAAATCCGCGACACGCCTGGCCTGAAGAAGAAGCCCTCGACGTCGGAACTTCTCGATTGGTTGAAGCTTCTGCTGGTCGACGACATAGACCCCGAAACCTTGCGAGAGAAATCGCCCAACAAGCTGATCCCGCCGCTGCACGGGGCCCTGCTCAAGAACGAACAGGATGTCCACCTGTTCGAGCGTCTGGCCTTTCTCAATCGCCGCGAAAGCGCCCGTCCGGGCAGTTGACCGCCGCGCCATGAACACCGCGACGAACAGGTTTCGCCACGCGCGTTACCGCGATTTCACTGGATTATGAAATCGGCGCGCGCAGGATGGGATCACGACAAGGACTGCCGACCATGATCTTCCGCCCGCTGCTTCTGGCCTCCGTCTGCGCCCTCGCGGCGACGCTCGGCGCGTGCGACGGCGACCGGGGGGTCCGCATCTCCTCGAGCCGCAACGACGACACCGACGCCAAGGGCGTGCTCAAGGTCGTCCAGGCCCTGCAGTGCCCGCAAACCATGGGCTCGCTGACCCGAAAAGGCACGGCCACCGCCGGCGGGAATGTGTGCAGCTACGTCGGTCCCAAGGGCGCCGAGGTCAGCCTGCATCTGGTGGCCTTGAACGACGAACAACCCGGTGACCTGCTCAAGGCGTTCGAGGACCGTCTGTCCGGCGACCTGCCGGACGCCGTGGCCCAGTTGAAGGCGTCCGCCGAGGCTGAGAAGGCCCGGACCGCCGCCGAGGTCGCCCACGCCAGCGCCGAAGAGGCCCGGGCGACCGCTGAAGCGGCTCGCGCCAGAGCGACCGACGCCGCCGCGTCCGGCGACCACGCTTCCGTCCGCGCCCCCGGCGTCCGCATCGAGGCCGACGGCGACGACGCCAGCGTCAACCTGCCCGGCATCCACATCCAGTCCCAGGGCGACAACGCTTCGGTCCAGATTGGCGGCTTCCACATCGACGCCAACGACAACCGCTCGGGTGGGCGCTCGCGTGGGGGCGATGCGCGCGTGCACGGCACGCTGAACGGCGACGAGGTCAGCGTCCAGGCCCACAACGACACTGCCGAGATCCGCACCCGCGCCGGCGGCGACGCCACGCGCGCCAGCTGGATCCTGTCCGACAACCGTGTCTCCCAGTCCGGCTGGCGGTTCGTCGGCTACGAGGCGCGCGGCCCGGCCGGCGGCCCGATCGTCGTCGCCACCGTGCGATCCAGGGACCGCCAGCGCGGCCACGTGTTCGAGGACGCCAAGGCCCTGGTGACGCTGAACGTCGGGGATTAAGCGGGGCCGCCCTTGATCCCGCCGCCCGGATGGGTCACCTGACCGACCCATCGAGCGAGAACAGTCCTTGGCCAGCACGCCCCGATCATCGACGAAAGCCCCCCGCGCCTGGCAGCGCATGCTGTCGGGTCGCCGCCTCGACCTTCTGGACCCCTCGCCGTTCGACATCGAGATCGAGGACATCGCCCACGGCCTGGCCCGCGTGGCTCGCTGGAACGGCCAGACCATCGGCGAGCATGCCTTCTCGGTGGCCCAGCATTCCTGCGTCGTCGAGGAGATCGCGGCCCACATCCGGCCGGGTCTGGAGCCGAAATGGCGCCTCGCCGCCCTGCTCCACGACGCCTCGGAATACGTCATCGGCGACATGATCTCGCCCTTCAAGGCGGCGCTGGGGGTCAACTACAAGGCCTTCGAGGCCCGGCTGGAGGGCGCTATCCACCTGCGTTTCGGCCTGCCGCCCAGGAACCCGGTCGAGATCAAGACCCTGATCAAGAAGGCCGATGTCGCCTGCGCCTATTTCGAAGCGACCCAGCTGGCGGGTTTCAGCAGCAAGGAATCCCTGACGTTGTTCGGCGCGCCGCCGGCCGGCTATGACCTGGTCATCGATCCCCTGCCCGCCCCGATCGCCCAGCAGCGGTATCTGGAGCGATATCGTGTTCTCGCCGAGGCGACCGGCATCGTGCCCGCGCCCGACGCCTGGCACACGGAATAGCCATGGCGGGGTCGGCGGAGCAGGGCGTCCGGATCGGCCTGTCAGCCGTCGTCATCGCCCTGCGCGACGGCCGCGCCTGCGTGCTGACCACCAGCGGCGACGACAATGCCGCCGCCCTGCCGTTCGGTCCTTTCGACCCCGCCCGCGATCGAACCTTCGAGCTGGCGCTGCGCGCCTTCGTCACCGCCCAGACGGGGT
>JBBRFV010000262.1:0-3328 GCA_038241335.1 Caulobacterales bacterium
GCCGGCTGATCGTCGGCACCGGCAAATACGCCGACTACGCCCAGAACGCCGCCGCCGCCGAGGCCGCGGGGGCCGAGATCGTCACCGTGGCCCTGCGCCGGGTGAACCTGTCAGATCCGTCCCAGCCCATGCTGGTTGACCATGTGAAGCCCGATCGCTTCACCTTCCTGCCCAACACCGCAGGCTGTTTCACGGCCGAGGACGCGGTGCGGACGCTGAGGCTGGCGCGTGAGGCGGGCGGCTGGAACCTGGTCAAGCTCGAGGTGCTGTCGGACACGCCGCACCTGTATCCAGACATGGTCGAGACCTTGCGGGCGCTGGATCTGCTGGTGAAGGACGGCTTCGACGTCATGGTCTACTGCACCGACGACGTGGTCATGGCCAAACGGCTGGAGGAGGCGGGGGCCACCGCCATCATGCCCGCCGCCGCCCCGATCGGCTCGGGTCTTGGAATCCAGAACCGGGTCAATGTTCGCCTGATCGTCGAACAGGCGGGCGTGCCCGTGCTGGTCGACGCCGGCGTAGGCACGGCCTCGGACGCGACCATCGCCATGGAGCTGGGTTGCGACGCGGTGCTGATGAACACCGCCATCGCCGGCGCCAATGACCCCATCCGCATGGCCCGCGCCATGAAACACGCCGTCATCGCCGGCCGTGAAGCCTATCTCGCCGGCCGCATGCCCCGGCGCCTGTACGCCAGCCCGAGCAGCCCGCTGAGCGGCCTCATCTAGGCTCCTTGTTTTCGTCATCCCGGCGAAGGCCGGGACAGGGCGCCGCCCGAGGCTCATTCGGTTCCGGGTTAGCCGCCCGCCTCCGCGACCTTCCTCCCTCCGGCGGTTCCCCGTCGGACGACGATGACGCATGTCTGGTGTTTAGTGGCTGGTGGCTGCCGACGCCGGCGTCCGGTCTCGAGAGCCAGTCTGCCCGGCCAGACAATCACTCGCCCACTGGCCACTCATCACTCGGCCCTGCCTCCGGCCCCGCAGCCTAACTCGCGCTCGTCACCGGCGGCGCCGGCAGGGGCGGGAGCCGTCCCGTCTTCGCCTGCTGGATGGCCCGGTCCAGGTCGGCGGGGGCGATGCTGCCCTGGGCCCGGCCGTTGACGAAGAAGGTCGGGGTGCCGAACAGCTGCATCGCCGCCGCGCTGGCGTGGATGACGGCCAGATGGCGCGCCGTCTCCGGCGACTTCATCACCATCTGCGCCGCCGGCAGGGCTACGCTGTTGGCCTTAAGGATGCGGTCCACCCCCGTCTGGGTCAGCCCGGGCTCCGCCATGAAGGCTCGGAACACAGCCAGGTATTTGCCCTGGGCCTGCGCGGCCTGGGCGGCGCGCGCCGCGTAATGGGAGGTCTCGTCGGTCCCGTGATCCAGGATCGGCCAGTCCTTGAACACGAAGCGCACGTCGGGGTTGGCCTGTATCAGCCGCAGGACCTCGGGCGCCGTCGCCTTGCAGCCCGGGCAGCGGAAGTCGAAGAATTCGATCACCGTCACCCTGGCGTCGGCCGGGCCGAAGGCCGGGTCGCCGGCGTCGATGGCCAGCAGGCCGGGATTGGCGGCGACGCGCTGGCTGATCAGGTCGGCCACGCCCTGCTGCTGTTGTGACTCGAAGGCCCGGCTGACTTCCTGCAGCACCTCGGGGTGCTTCAGCAGATAACCCCGCACGCGGGCGTCGAAACCCTCCCCGGACGCATAGGGCGCGATGGCCGCGATCAGGGCCACGACCGATACCGCCAGCGCGGCCAGACCCATCCGGTCTGAGGGCCGGCGAGCAGGGATGGGAGCGTCCGGGGCGGTCTCGGGCGTATCGGTCATTCGGATCTCGAAAGGCGGGTTCAGGGCGTGGCGGGGGCCGGGGTCGGGGCCGGAACGGGCGCGTCGGCGACGGCGGCCGGGGTCACGAGCGGCCGGGTGCGTCGCTCGTTGCGGCGTTCGGCGTCGTCGACGTCGTCCTGGGTCGCGCCCGAGGCGAAGACGATGTCCGTCGCCCGGGTCCACTCGCTGGACCCGCGCGGCAGCATGTCCCGGGCCCTCATGGCGAACTGGGCGGCGCGGGTCTCGGAGCCCTGGGCGAAATACATCTCGGCGGAGGCCAGGCGAGCCTCGCCCTCCTTGCCCTGGCTGGCGTAGGCTTGGGCCAGAAGCCGCCAGGCCAGGCTGTTGTCCTTCTCAATGTCCACGGCGCGCCGGAATTCGGCGACGGCCTGATCCAGCTTGGCGGGATCGTTGGACTCCAGCAGGGCGTGACCCAGGTTGATGCGGAGCAGGGGCGCGTCGGGCTTGAGATCGACCGAGCGCTGGTGGGCGTCCACGGCCTCGGCGGCGTGGCCCTCCTCGAACAGGATCTGACCTTTCAGCTCCCAGAAATACGGATTGTCCGGCTGTTCGCCCAGCAAGACGCCGACCGCATCGAGGGCCTTGGTGATCTGGCCGTCGCGATACCAGGCGATGGCGCGGGCGTATCGGCCGGGCAGGGAGGTGTCGGTCTCGGGATAGTCTCTCAGAGTCGCGTTAGGCGGATCCAGGAAGGCGTGCATCTTGGCCAGGATCAGCGCGTGCTGGGCCAGCCGCTCCGGGCTGTCTTGATGGCCGTAGTGCGGCTGCTCCGCCACCAGCCGGCGCAGGTTCTCGATCCGGTCGGACGACAGCGGGTGGCTGCGGAAATAGGGATAGCGGCGAGCGTCGGAAAAGACTTCCTGAGAGCGGAAATTCTCGAAGAAATCGACCAGACCCTTGCCCGACTCGCCGGCCCGCTCCAGCGCCCGGGCGCCGGTATTGTCGGCCTCGCCTTCCTGGTAGCTCATATAGCGCAGCGAATTCAGCGCGCCGAAATACTGGCTGTTGCCCAGCAGGACCGCGCCCGCGTCCGGCGCGCCGGCGGCGATGGCCAGGGCCCCCAGCGCCATGGTCATCAGCATCGGCTGCATGCCCGCCGCCTGCACGCCGTCGCGCAGGGTGTGGCGGTTCTTGATGTGTCCGGCCTCGTGCGCCACCACCCCCAGCAATTCGTTGGGATTGCGGGTCTTGAGGATCAGGCCGGTGTTGACCCCCAGAACCCGGCCCTGGGTGGCGAACGCGTTCAGGTCGTCGTCATTGACCAGCAGGATCTCGATCTCCGACGGCTCCAGACCCATGGCGCTGAACACGGGGTCGGCCCAGCCGTGGATGATGCCCTCGATCTCGGTGTCGCGGATGGCGTTCTGGGCCGAGGCGGGGGTGGCTGCCGCCAGCACAAGGCCGACGGCGGTCACGACCCCGGCGATGCGGGCGGCGTTGCGGGACAGCCAGTTCATCCGGAACTCCTCACCCTCGACACGCCCCGCACCGATCA
>JBBRFV010000263.1:0-3316 GCA_038241335.1 Caulobacterales bacterium
GGTGTGAACTTTGCATTGCCTGACCCCCCGGCCGAACCTTGGTATTTTGGCTTACCAGAACCGCTAGCGCGTTAAGAGACAGAAAGTTCCGATGGATCGCTAAAATAATTGCTGCGCAGCGACTGGTTCTGCGGCTCGGCGTCGGAATGTGATGACGATGGCTCCCATGGGGTTGCCGGGTTTCCAACGGGATGCAATACGCTCGCGGCCCCCACGGCCCATGGTAGTGCGAGGCGGTCCTCTCCGGAAGCGGACCTCCCGAACATCTCAGATGGGTCGAACCCAGCCTTCAGCACCTTGCTCAAAAGTGGACATTCGGACCTATTTCAAAGCCGATCTGAATGTCGCGTTTTCGGCGAAACCCCAATGACAGCTCCTGGCGCTCATCGGACGTTTCGGGAGACATCCACGCGAGTTTTTGATAGCGTTTGCGGGAGGATTGGAACCACCGGGAATGACCGGGAAATCCCGTCCTCTGGTGACCATATGGTGACCAATCGCCGCCGAGGCGTCCCAGAATTTCGGGATTCCGGAGCACTATCAGGATGATAGGGCGAGAAATCAGGCGCGGATTTTGTCCTGTACTGGGACATCGAACTGGAGCCGTAGGGTCAGGCGGCCGGCTTCGTCGCCGCGTCCTCGGCCTTTCTCGTGTCCCAGGCGTCGATGAAGTCCAACTTGCGCAGGACCTTGTTCTCGGGGTCGATCAGGATGTGGGCGGTCGGAGCCACGGCGATGTGGCCTCGGCCATCGGTCATCGCCACCGTCTGCAGTCGGCCGTCGATCTCGATCTCGACCGGCATGGGGAACGGAGCGCCGTCGCCGGTGACCCAATCCAGCGACAGGCCGTCGGCGTCGCGGGTCTGGCGCAGCTCGGGCAGGGCGGCCTGATACAGGTAGCCGTGGAAGAACCAGGTCAGGTCGCGGCCGGTCTCCTGATTGACGATGGCGAGGAACTCGGGGGTCGAGCGGAACACCGGATGGAAATTGCCCGGACGCGGATCCGGGCGGCCGTAGACCAGCCGGGTCAGGGCGCGGTGGAAGGCCTCGTCGCCGATCAGCATGCGCAGCGAATGGGCGATCAGCGAGCCCTTGTTGTAGATGTCGAGGCCCGGCCCGATCTCCCCGTTATAGACCTGGTCTTCGGTCTTCTCGGTTCCCGAGACGACGGGGAAGGCGTTCTTCAGGGCCTGGCGCTGCTTGACCAGCGACCACTGCATCCACGCCTCGCCGTGCAGCCAGCGGTCGTAGAGCGGCTGCATGTAGCTGCCCAGACCCTCGTGCAGCCACATGTCGTCGGAGTTGGCGTTGGTCAGCTGGTTGCCGAACCATTCGTGCGACAGTTCATGGTGCAGCAGCCAGTCGAAGCCGCGACCGTCCAGCTTGTAGCCGTTGCCGTAGGCGTTGATGGTCTGGTGCTCCATGCCCAGGTGCGGGGTCTCGACCACCCCCATCTTCTCGTCTCCGAAGGGGAAGGGGCCGACGGTGGCCTCGTAGAAGTCGAGCATCTGCGGGAATTCGGCGAACAGCGCGTGGGCCCGGGCCGCATCGTCGGTGCGCAGGTACCAGTAGTTCATCGGCACGGTGTTGCCGAAGCGGCTGTGGTAGTCGGCCGACAACTCCTCGTAGGGGCCGATGTTCAGGGCCACGGCGTAGGTGTCGGGCTGGGCCGCCGACCAGTTCCACGTGGTCCAGCCGTCGCCGTGGTCCACCTTTCCGAGGAAGCGGCCGTTCGACGGCGCCGACAGGGTCGAAGGGATGGTGATGTGCAGGTCGACGCGTCGCGGCTCGGCCAGCGGGTGGTCGATGCAGGGCCAGAACAGGTCGCAGCCCTCGCCCTGGACGGCGGTGGCGATCCACGGCTGGCCGTCCGGCGTGGTCGACCAGACGAAGCCCCCGTCCCATGGCGCGCGCGGGGCCACGCGCGGCTTTCCGGCATAGGCGACCCGCAGCGAGACCTTGCCGCCGATCGGAAGGGTTTGCGCCAGCTGGACCGTCAGACGGCCCTCGGGATTGGACCAGCGGTCGCCCGGGACGGGAACACCGTCGACGGTGACTTCGGAGATGTCGAACAGGGTGTCGAGCTCGACCGACAGGCGGTCGATCGGGGCCGTGGCGGTGAAGTCCAGCACGGCGACGCCCTCGATGGCCTTGTCGTCCGGTATCACCAGGATCGTCAGGTCGGCCTTGTCGAAGAAGACGGCCAGTTGCTCCGGCGTGCGCGGCTGGTCGGTCTCGAGGGTGAAAGGAGTGGAGACGCGCACCGGCGGGTCGACCGCCACGGGCGTGGTGGCGCAGGCGGCGAGGGGCAGGGCCAGGAGCGATGCGCCCAGCAGGGCAGCGCGGCAGGTGGTGGACGGCAACGGCTGACTCCCCGGCGACAAGGGATCGAGCCTAAAGCGCCGCACGCCGGGCGCAAGCCGCCCCCGTTGCAGACAAAGAAAAAGGCCGGCGTTTCCGCCGGCCCCTTCAGAATTCCGACGCGTCGCCGATCAGGCGGCGGCGGCCTGTTCGGCCAGCTTGGCCTTGACCTGACGCTTGATGCGCTGGGCGGCGAGCGAGAGTTGCTCGTCCTTGGCCTTGACGATGAAGGGGTCGAGACCGCCCTTGTAGTCGAGGGTGCGCAGCGCGGCGTTGGAAATGCGCAGCGAGAAGCTCTGGCCCAGCGCTTCGGACGTCACCTTGACGGCCTTCAGCGACGGCAGGAAGCGGCGCTTGGTCTTGACGTTCGAGTGGCTCACGCTGTGGCCGACCATGGGGCCGATACCGGTGAGTTCGCAGCGACGCGACATCTGACTATCCTTCGGGAGCGGTCCTGGACGGGGCGGACGCATTAAACAGGTGCGCGCGGGAGGGCATCCCGCGCGAGAGGGGGGCGTATAGATGAGGCGCCCCGGTTCCGTCAAGGCTTGCCGGCGATGAACGAAGCCGTTCAGCCGCCGTTCAATTGACACCATATATCGCCTGTATTCCTGATCCGAACCCACGAGGAGGCCCCGATGTCAGCGTCCGTTTCCCGCCGTGTCCTGGCGACCGCCGCCCCCCTGATCGCCGGAGCCATGCTTCTTGCCGCGCCCGCCGCCGCGCCGATGGCGGCCGCCCAGCCCGCCCCGACGCCCGTGCAGACCGCGCGTCAACCGGTCCTGCCCGGCTATTGGGAATACACCACCAGCGCCATCGGCGATCGCGACACCGTGCGCAAATGCGTCCGGCCGAGCGAGATCAACCGCTTCTTCGGTGGGCTGTCGACCAACCACTATCAATGCACCTATCCCACCCGGGAGGTGGCCAACGGCGTGGCGCGGTTCGAGGGCAA
>JBBRFV010000264.1:0-3294 GCA_038241335.1 Caulobacterales bacterium
ATAGTCGAACTGGGTCATCGGGTCTCGGGCGCTGGGTCAAATGGGCTTGTGAGCGTGGGGTGCGCGGGCCCGGAACGTGGGGGGCTCACCCCGCGCTCACTTGCACTTTTCACCCATCACGCCTTCCCCCCCGCGCCCTATCGGACCACCTCCGCCTTGCTTCGGGCAAGGTCCGCGCCTAAACCGCGCGCCTCTCCGTATCGCACTGCACAATAGACGAGCCCGTCATGAACATCGACGCCATTCCCGTCGGCCCGAACCCGCCCTGGGACCTGAATGTGATCATCGAAATTCCTCAGGGGGGATTGCCGGTGAAATACGAGATGGACAAGGCCTCGGGCGCCCTGTTCGTCGATCGTTTCCTGCACACGGCGATGTACTATCCGGGCAACTACGGCTTCGTGCCGCACACCCTGTCGGACGACGGCGATCCCTGCGACGTCATCGTCCTGAACCCGACCCCGGTGGTGCCGGGCTGCGTCATCCGCTCGCGCCCGATCGGCGTGCTGATCATGGAAGACGAAAAGGGCATGGACGAGAAGATCCTCGCCGTGCCGGTCGACGCCCTGCACCCCTATTACACCGACATCGCCAGCTACCGGCAGCTGCCGACCATCATGGTCGAGCAGATCCAGCACTTCTTCACCCGCTACAAGGATCTGGAGAAGAACAAGGAGACGATCGTCAAACGCTGGGGCGACGCCGGCGAGGCCGCCGAACTGATCGCCGCCGGCATGCGGGCGCATCAGGACAAGCTGAAGAGCTAAGCCAAGGCGGCGAACGCCGCCTAGCCCCGTCTGCTCCCCGTCGCGTAGCTATTGGGAGGAGACGGAGGCCGACGCGCCTTCTCCCGGCGCCGGAGAACCGCTATCTGACCCCATGGCCGCCGCCGAGACCCCCGTCGAAATCTTCAAGCGCGCGCTCGCCCACGCGGCGCGCGCGTTGGCGGAGCAGTCGGAGCTGGAGGTCAATTTCGCCTCCGACGGGCCGAAACTGGTCAATGGCGTCCTGACCCTGCCCCACCCCCCGCGCGATCCGGGCGACGCCGCCAGCGCGGCCCTGCGCGGCCAGGCCGACCGGCTGGCCCTGCGTCTCGCCAACCACAACGAGACCCTGCACAGCCGTCTGCGCCCGATCGACAGCCGGGCCGCAGAGGTCTTCGAGGCGGTCGAACAGGCCCGGGTCGAGGCCGTGGGCTCGCAATCCCTCGCCGGCGTCCGCGCCAATATGAACGCCGCCCTGCTGACCCGGCTGGAGAAGACCGGTGCGCTGCGCGTCACCGAGGCCGAACGGGTTCCCGTGGCCGAGGCCGTGGCCCTGCTGGTGCGCGAACGGCTGACAGGCCAGCGCGCGCCCGATGGCGCCGGCGCCCTGCTCGACCTCGTCCGCACCGCGATCGAGGACAAGGCCGGAACCAGGCTCAACGCCCTGGCCGAAGTCGCCGGCGACCAGGCCGTCTTCGCCGAACGGCTCAAGGACGTCCTGCGCGCGCTGGATCTCGATCCCGGCGACGGCCGCGGCGAGGACGCCTCGGAAGACCAGGGCGACGAGCAGCCCGATCCGCAGGACCCGGACGCCGCCGCCGATGTGGACGAGGAAGACGACGCCGGCGGCGGCGAGTGCCAGGCGATGGACGGCTCCACCGATGACCAGACCGAGGGCGAGGATCGCGACAGCCGGCCCGACGGCGCACCCGCCGACCCGGACGGCGACGCCTCGGACGAGGGACCCGACGTCAACGAAGGCGCCCTGCCCAACCGCCAGCAAACCGCCGACGACGGCCGCGCGATCGACGCCTACCGCGTCTTCACCGCCGCCTATGACGAGACCATCGACGCCGCCGACCTGTGCGACCCCAATGAGCTGGAACGGCTGCGCGCGCTGCTGGACCAGCAGCTGACGGCCCTGTCCTCGGTTGTCGCCCGCCTGGCCAACAAGCTGCAGCGCCGCCTGATGGCGCAGCAGAACCGCAGCTGGCATTTCGATCTCGAGGAAGGTGTGCTGGACAGCGCCCGCCTGACCCGGATCATCACCGACCCGACCAGCCCGCTCAGCTTCAAGGCCGAGAGCGAGAGCCCGTTCCGCGACACCGTGGTCACCCTGTTGCTCGACAACTCGGGCTCGATGCGCGGACGGCCGATCATGGTCGCCGCCGTCTGCGCCGACATCCTGGCGCGCACGCTGGAGCGCTGCGGCGTGAAGGTCGAGATTCTCGGCTTCACCACCCGGGCGTGGAAGGGCGGCCAGTCGCGAGAGGCGTGGATCACCGCGGGCAAGCCCGCCAACCCTGGCCGGCTGAACGACCTGCGCCACATCATCTACAAGTCGGCCGACGCGCCCTGGCGACGGGCCAAGAAGAACCTCGGCCTGATGATGCGCGAGGGGCTTCTGAAGGAGAACATCGACGGCGAGGCCCTGCTGTGGGCCCATGAGCGACTGCAGGCCCGCACCGAGGCGCGCAAGATCCTGATGGTCATTTCCGACGGCTCTCCGGTCGATGATTCCACCCAATCCGCCAACGCCGCCCTGTACCTCGACAAGCATCTGCGACAGGTCATCGAACAGCTGGAGACGAAATCCGACGTCGAGCTGCTGGCCATCGGCATCGGCCACGACGTGACCCGCTGGTACCGCCGCGCCGTCACCCTGGTCGATGTTGAGCAACTGGGCGGGGCCATGACCGAGAAGCTGGCCGAGCTGTTCGAGGCCAGGGAAGCCGCGCCCGTGCGGGGCCGCCGCAGGGCCGCGTGAAGCGTCTCGCCCCCCTGGCCGTCGCCTTTCTGATTTCGGGCTGCGCCGGGGTCGTCAGCGTCCCTGTCCCGCCCGTCCCCGGCGCCGACGGCTGGACGGCCGTCGAGGCGCAAACCCGAACCCTCGGCCTCGGCCTTCCCGGCGGCGCGCATCTGGCGCCCGGGGTCCGGTACGCCGGCGGCGTTCAGGTACTGGCCGCCCCCCACGCCCGCCTGCACAGCCTGTCGGACCTGAAGATGATTGAGGGCGATTTCGTCTCGGTCAGCGACTGGGGCGATCTGTTCCGCTTCACGCCCCGGCTGGATCGGCGCGGGCGGCTGACCGGCCTTGCCGACATTCGCATGCGCGCCCTGACGGGCCTCGAAGGCGCGCCCTTCCCGACCAAGTCCGACGGCGACGCGGAGGGGCTGGCCGTCACGCCGTCGGGCGAACTGCTGGTCAGCTTCGAGGGCGACCATCGCATCTGGTCCTACGGCCCGCTGGCCCGCGTCGCCGACCGCCCGACGCGCGTGTCCACGCCACCGATTACCGCCTCGTCGGATG
>JBBRFV010000265.1:0-3242 GCA_038241335.1 Caulobacterales bacterium
TCACGTCCTGGGCGCAATCCAGGCTACAGACGAGCACCGCGTCACGCTCCGCGATCACGACCAGATTTGAAACCCCCGCCGTGGCGACAACCATGCCGTCAGCCGCCCTGACGAGGCAACGCTTGCCGCGATAGGAGAGCCACAAACCCCGGCTTCCAGACCCAAGCGCCTCAAGAGCGTCCCAGGCGCCGAGGTCGGACCAGCCGAATTCCACCGGCAACACCGAAACCCTGCGGCTTCGCTCCATGACTGCGTAGTCGATCGATATCCTGGGCGCGCTACGGAAGGCGTCTGAAAGACGGACTATCCCAAATCCGTTGGTCTCTCCCAAGGCTTCGTCGACGGCGCCGACGACATCCGGCGCATACAACGCCAACTCGGATCTTAGAACCGAGGCTCGCACGACGACGTTGCCGCTGTTCCAGAGGCACCCCGTATCGAACCAGATCCGAGCTTCCGCTCGTCCGGGTTTCTCGATGAACCGCTCGACCGGCGCAAGGCCTCCTCCCACAGGCTTGATGTAGCCATAGGCCGTGGACGGTTCCGTGGGGCGCACGCCGAACACCACGATCCGACCCATCGCCGCCGCGGTTGCGCCCTCCAGAAGGGCGGCCCGGAAGGCTTCGCCGTCGGAAATATGATGATCGGACGCGACGAACAGCGCCGTCCCTTGCATGTCCTTGCGCAGGATCAGGGCGGCCGCCGCGGCCATGGCCGGCGCGGTGTCGCGGCCTTCGGGCTCAAGCAGCAGCGTGGCGCTCAGGCCGAGTTGGGCCAGTTGTTCCGCGGCCAGCGCCCGATGCGCGGCCTCGGTGACGACGATCAGGTCGCCCCCGTCGCGGGGCAGGCCCGCCAACCGCAGGGCCGCTTCCTGGAACAGGGACAGGTCGCCCGTCAGATTGATGAACGGCTTCGGACGCGCGGATCGCGAGGCGGGCCAAAGGCGCGTCCCGGCGCCGCCGCACAGGATGACCGGAAAGATCGCCATGCTCGCTCCCCGGCGACCGATCTATATCCGGCGGCCAGATTATGCAACCTTAGCGAGATGACCGAATACTTTCGACCTAAAAGGTCGTCCGCCAATTCCCCATCAAGGCATAGCCCGTCGGCGCGGCGCGGATGTTCTGATCGTCCCGGGTCATCAGGGCGCGGAGGTTCAGGGAGGAGCCGTCCCTGAGCCGGTGAACCGTGCTCAGCGACATGTCGATCTCGCGCCCGCTGGGCGTCGCCGAGAAGCGCCGTTCAGAGAAGGTCAGCGGGTCGAAATAGTCGGCGGGGACATCGGGCAGATAGGCGCTGAAGACACCGCTCTCCGCGCGCAACGGCTGCTGGATCGCCCACGTCAGGCTCTGGCAACCGAGGCCGAGGGCCCGGCAGAAGGTCGTCAGGCCCAGGCTCCAGGTCGAACTCACGGCGCTTTCCGACAGGCTGAGGAAACGCCCCTGAAGATCGGTTCGGGCCCAACCCATCTCGGCGTTCAGGACCAGATTGTCCCGCAGGGCGAACTGGCCGGCGACCGAGCCGAAACTGGTCGAACTCGGCAGCGCGAAACCCGAATCGAGCGGGGCGTAGGAACCGAGCGGCCCCATCTTCTCGTCCAGCCCGCCGACGGCGAAGCGCAGGCGACTGGTCGAGGTCGCCTGCCAGTCGGCCACGAAACGGGCGTAGCTGGAGACACTCTCCTCACGCGCCTGGAACGGCATTGCGCGATCGCCCACGCCCGTATCCGCAGTGAAGGTGAGCGCACCGAGCTTCACCGCGCCCAGCCAGGCCCGATCCACCTGGGCCAACGAGGCGAAATCGTCGGCCGCGCCCAGGATAAACGGCGAACGGGCGCCGTTCCGGCCCTGCCAATAGGCGGCCACTCCGTGGTCGGTGGAGAATTCCAGCATCACGTCCTCGCGACGCCGCTCATCCAGCCACGGCGTTATGACGCTGGTGGTTGAAACGAGATCATAGCCGCTGTCCTCCACGGCGGCGCTGGACGTGAGCGCGAGGGTCGAGCCCAGGGGACCTGGGACCACCAGCCGGGCCTGCTCTCGCGGGGCCTGCGGCAGCAGGTTGGCGCCGGCGCGCGGCGCGAGGCCATAGGAACTCCCCAGATTGACCTTGAACAGGCGGTCGAACCGGTCCCGGCCGACCGTTTGCAGGCCGCCGGCCACCCGGATCGCGTCGCCGAAAGCAGCGCCGGTGTAGGCGAACCGGTCTGTCGTGACCGAAAGCGTCTGGCTTCCCGCCATCTGGACGCTGGTCGAACCCACAGGCTGGAACGCCCTCGCGATGTCGAGCAGGCCGCGCCCGAAGATCACGTCGGTTCCGGCGTCGCCGGCGTCCCGCGCGGTGGACAGAAGGATCGCCACGGCGTCCCGGCCTGTCAGGTTGGGAAATCCCTGCAGCAGCAGGGCGATCGCGCCAGCAACCGCGGGCGACGAGAAGGAGGTGCCGCTGATGCGCCAGCACGCGGTGCCATCACAGCCGCTGATCACATCGACGCCGGGCGCGCTGATGAAGACCTGGGCTGACACGCCCGCCCGGTTGGAGAAGGTGGCGATGGCGTTGGCGGAATCATGGGCGCCGACGACGATGATGCTGCCCATGAACCGGGGATCGCTGGCGTAACGGCCCGGCCATTCCGGACTGGCGCCGGCCGCATTGCCCGAAGAGATGGTGAAGACCACGCCGGCGTTCACGGCGCGCTGCAAGGCGGCTTCGAATTGGCTGCCCATAGGGCTGTCGCCGCCCAGCGACATGTTCACCACACGGACGTTGTTGGCGACCGCATAGTCGATCGCACGAACGAGATCGGACGAGGCGAAGCAGACCGTATCCCCCGGTTTGTCACAACTGCTGATGTCCGACCGGATCGAGACGATGGTTGATTGATAGGCCACGCCAATGGTGCCGAAGCCGTTGAAACCGGCGGCGATCACTCCGCTGACGTAGGTGCCGTGGCTGTCATCGCCCGTGGGTTGGTTCCGGCCGACCACGACGTCGGTC
Organism: Caulobacterales bacterium; assembly: GCA_038241335.1. GTDB lineage: Bacteria > Pseudomonadota > Alphaproteobacteria > Caulobacterales > Caulobacteraceae > Brevundimonas. Next base: position 2,998 of record JBBRFV010000265.1, read on the forward strand.
GAAAGGGTTGTCGAAATACGGCCGGCGAGATCGGGCTGATCGAATTTTATGCCCGAGTCGATCACCCCGACGTTGATGCCCGCACCGGTCGCGCCGGCGTTCCACGCCGTGATCGCATTGGTGTTGCCGACGCCTTAGTTGCGCAAATTTTCAGCCTAAGTGGCCGAGGGTGGCGTCGTCGGCGGGGGGGGGGGCGGCGGTGGCGGAGGCGGAGGCGGTGGAGGCGGCGGTGGCGGCGGTGGCGG
>JBBRFV010000266.1:0-3174 GCA_038241335.1 Caulobacterales bacterium
GAATACTCCGAAGGCAATATGGGCCACCGCCCGGGACCCAAGGGCGGCTATTTCCCGGTCAATCCGACCGACAGCGCCCAGGACCTGCGCGGCGAGATGCTGGGCGTCATGCGCGACCTGGGCATGCAGCCGGAGAAGCACCACCATGAAGTGGCCCCGGCGCAGCACGAACTGGGCCTGAAATTCAGCGACCTGCTGACCATGGCCGACCGGCTTCAGCTCTACAAATACGTCGTCCACAACGTCGCCGCCGCCTACGGCAAGTCGGCCACCTTCATGGCCAAGCCGACCTTCGGCGACAACGGCTCGGGCATGCATGTGCACCAGTCGATCTGGCGCGACGGCAAGCCGCTGTTCGCGGGTGACAAATACGCCGGCCTGTCCGACCTCTGCCTCTGGTACATCGGCGGCATCATCAAACACGCCAAGGCCATCAACGCCTTCGCCAACTCGACCACCAACTCCTACAAGCGGCTGGTGCCCGGCTACGAAGCCCCGGTGAAACTGGCCTATTCGTCGCGCAACCGCTCGGCCTCGATCCGGATTCCGTGGGTCAACTCGCCCAAGGCCAAGCGCATCGAAGCCCGCTTCCCCGATCCGATGGGCAACCCCTACCTGACCTTCGTCGCCCTGCTGATGGCCGGCCTCGACGGGATCGAGAACCGCATCGACCCGGGCGCGCCCGCCGACAAGAACCTGTACGACCTGCCGCCGGAAGAGCGGGGCGACATCCCCGAGGTCTGCGGCAGCCTGCAGGAAGCCCTCGACAACCTCGACAAGGACCGCGCCTTCCTCAAGAAGGGCGGGGTCATGGATGACGACTTCATCGACAGCTACATCGAGCTGAAGAAGGAAGAGGTCGCGCGGCTGCAGCTGCACCCGCATCCCGTTGAATTCGATATGTATTACAGCTGCTGATCGCAGGATCAGGCTGACGGACCGGGCGCCGGGCGAGAGATCGCCCGGCGCTTTTTTCGTTCAGGACGGCAGCCCGCCCACATACCGACCCGCCAGCAGGGGCTTCCCCAGCCAGTAGCAGAGCTCGGCGGGGCGCTCGATGTCCCAGACGGCGAGGTCGGCGGCCTTGCCGAGCGCCAGCGTGCCAATGTCGGCGGACAGGCCGAGCGCTTGGGCCGCATGGCGGGTGGCGCCGGTCAGGGCTTCCTCGGGGGTCAGGCGGAACTGGACACAGGCGAGGGTGAGGGCCGCTGTCATCGAGGCGACGGGAGAGGTGCCGGGATTGCAGTCGGTGGCCACGGCCATGGCCACGCCGTGGCGGCGGAACAGGGCGATCGGCGGCGGGGTGGTCTCGCGCAGCATCAGGAAGGCGCCGGGCAGGAGGACGGCGACCACGCCGGCCCCGGCCATGGCGTGCGCTCCGGCCGCGTTCGTATGCTCGACATGGTCGGCGGAGAGAGCGCCGTAGCGGGCCGCCAGAGCCGCGCCGCCCCCGTCGGACAACTGGTCGGCGTGGAGCTTGACCGGGAGGCCCAGGGCGCGGGCCTTGTCGAACAGGCGGGCGACCTCGGCTTCGGAGAAGGCGATGGGCTCGCAATAGGCGTCGACGGCGTCGACCAGACCCTCGGCGTGGGCGGCGGGCAGGATGTCGTCGACGGCGAGGTCGAGATAGGCGGCGCGGTCGGCGCGGTGTTCCGGCGGCAGGGCGTGCAGGCCGAGGTAGCTGGTGCGGACGCGGACCCCTGCCTCGCGGCCGATGTGGCGGGCGACGCGGAGCATCTTCAGTTCGGCGTCGTGGTCGAGGCCGTAGCCCGACTTGATCTCGACGGTGGTGACGCCGGTGGCCTTCAGGCCTTCGAGCCGGGCGACGGCGGAGGCGTAGAGGTCGTCCTCCGAGGCGGCGCGGGTGGCGGTCATGGTGGAGACGATGCCGCCGCCGGCGCGCGCGATCTCCTCATAGGTGGCGCCGTTCAGCCGCTGCTCGAACTCGCCCGAGCGGTCGCCGCCGAAGACGAGGTGGGTGTGGCAGTCGATCAGGCCGGGGGTGACCCAGCGGCCGTCGAGGCGGTCGGTCTGGATCACATCATGCGCGGGCAGGTCGGCGCGGGGACCGATCCAGACGATGCGGCCGTCGCGGATCAGGATCGCGCCGTCGTCAATGGCTCCATAGGGCTCGCCGCCCTGCGCCATTGTGGCGAGGCGGCAGTCGGTGATCAGACGGTCGAAATGCTCAGCCACGCGCTTCGAACCCGGCCAGCAGTTCGCAGAACCAGCGGCCGACCGTCAACGAGCTCAGATCGCCGATCTCCAGCGAGGGATCGAATTCGGTCAGGTCGACGGCCTTCACCTTGGGATGGGCGCCGATGACCCGGGTCGCGTCGAAGAAATCCTGGACCGGGACGCCGCCGGGCCGGGCGCCGGGGGAGGCGGGCCACTGGCTGCGGTCGATCACGTCGATGTCGAAGTCGACGTAGATGACGTCGGCGAGCGCCGAGAGGCGGGCCAGTTCTTCGGCGACGGCGGCGGCGAGGCGGCCGTCGCGGCACTCGCGGGCGGTGCGGACCGAGATGCCGGCGGCTTTCGCCTTCTCGTGGGCGCGGCGTGTGTTGGCGAAGGGGGCGAGGCCGATCTGGCTGATGCGGCGGCCGTCGAGTCCGTCTTCCAGCAGGGCCTGGATCGGATTGCCGTTGGTCAGGCCCTGATCGGTGTCGCGCAAGTCAAAATGGGCGTCCAGCGTCAACACACCGACGCTGGAAAGCCCTTTGGCGAGGCCCAGAGCGTGGACGCCGGGGCGGGTGATGGCGTTGTTGCCGCCGATCAGGACGGTGAGGGCGCGGCCCGCCTGCGCGATCATGGCGTCGCGGACGGGGCCGAAGCCGTCGGCGGGGGAGACGCCTTTCAACGGCACGTCGCCGGCGTCGTGGACGTGGGTGGCAAGCTCCGCGCCGGTCTCGACGTCATAGGTGGAAAAGCGGGGGAGGACGGCGCGGAAGGCTTTCGGACCGAGGTCGCAGCGGCCGGGCGTAAGGGAGCGCTCGCTGAGGCCCGCGCCGACGAGGGCGACGGGGGCGGCGGGGTTGTCGCCGACCAGATCGGCGAGACTGCGCCAGGACAGGGCTTCGGAGGTCATGACCTGTCCATACAAGAGCCCGCCTTCATCTGGAAACCGAACTCCGCCGCCGCAAAACCAGGGTCCAGAGAGTCCAGAGCGTCCAG
>JBBRFV010000267.1:0-3172 GCA_038241335.1 Caulobacterales bacterium
GGCCAGGCTGCGGCGGACGACGTTCACGTCGTGGGCGCCAGCTCACTCGCCGCCGGCCACCTGACCCTGGTGCCCGAGCTGAAGGCTGCGCTGGAAAAGCTGGGCCGCCCGGACATCATGATCGTGGTCGGCGGCGTGATCCCGCCGTCCGACGTCCAGACCCTGATCGACATGGGCGCGGCTGCTGTATACCCGCCCGGTTCGGTCATCGCCGACACGGCCATCGACCTCATTGAGAAGCTGAATCAGCGCCTCGGCTACGCCCAGAAAACTTAGGGGCGATAGCGCGGGTTGAGGGCGGCGACTTCGGCGTCTGTCAGCCTGCGCTGCACCCGGACGCGACACGGTCCCGGCGACAGGGTGGAATCGGGCACGATGATGCGAGCCGCGTCGCCGGTGCAGATGCGCCCTCCCGCCGCCCCTGTCAGGTCGGGCGTGATGGCCATCCGGCTGGCGAAGTCCAGATCGGGGCAACCGCCGCCGGTGTTGACCTCATAGACCTGGTTGCGGCTGACCCTGAGATAGAGGGTGCCGATCGCTCCGGCCCGGAAATTCTCGACCTGCTGGACGCTGAAACACTGTCGTTCGGGCCCGGCGGCGGCGCTGATACGGGAGCCGCGGCCGCTGCCGACGGACATGGGGTCGCAACCGGACAGGGCCACGGTGGACAGGGCGGCGCAGGCGATGACGATGACGCGCATGACGATCTCCTCGACGAAGCGGACGACGCTCAAGCGTCCGCCGACGGCCAGGGTTGCGCAAGCCCCCGGTTTCGAAAGAATTCCGGCGCCGATCCCTCGTTATGGAGCTCCGCTTCGGGCGTGCCCTGCGCCCGGATCCGGGCGGCCATGTTTTTGATCATGATGTTCGCGACCTCCCTCGACTCGGCGCCAGCCGAGGGCCGCAGGTCAAGCGTCAAACGGGGCCGCAGGCGGCTCTGGACGGCGTGATCCGCCTGGCGACGTCGCCTGGAAGGGGAGAGGGGTGGTCGAGGACCAGGGCGACCAGATGTTCGGCCAGCAAGGGCGCCAGGCAGAAGCCCCTCGAACCGAGCCCCCCCAGAACGAACATGCCGGGACGCTCGATCACCGCTCCGGCCATGGGCAGGCGATCCCGGGTCGTGGCCCGGACGGCCGCACGGCCGGCGCAGGCCGCGGCATTGAGCGCGGCGGCCAGCGCCGGCAGGCGGGCCGTGAGGGTCGCCAGATTGCGTTCGGTGTCCCCGATCAGGACATCGGTCCCGATCTCGCCCCGGTCGTGGGTGGCGCCGAACAGGAACCCCTTGTCCGTCGGCGCGACATAGCCGCCCCAGGCGGTGGCGACGGGGCGTGATCCCTCGACCCAGTTCGCCTGACCCCGGACGGGCGAGATCGGCGTCTGGGGAGACAGCGCCGTCAGGCCGGCTCCGGCGCACAGTATAACCGCATCGGCCTCCGCAAGGACTGCGCCTGCGGGATCGAGCAAGCGCCATCTCTCGCCCTGCCGTTCCACCGCGGCGACCTTGCCTGTTCGGCAGTCCACGCCCTCGAGCCAGGACGACAGGATGGCGGCCGGCGCCACGGTCATCGCCCCGGCCATGTCGAGCGCGGGACCGCTGACCCGCGCACCGGTTCGATCCGAAGCGCCTTCAGCGTCGATCAGGGTGACGGCTCCGTCCGACCAGATCGGCTGGTCGGCGATCCGGGCGAACCGGGCGAGATCGCGCTCGGTCTGGGGCAGTTGGACGACACCCTCTTCGAGAACGGCGCCGGGGATGCGGCGGTACAGGTCAGTCGCGCGTTCCAGCGCCTGGGCGAACAGGCCGGCGACGGCTGCGTCTCCCAGGTCGAACCGGGGCGTGACGAGCGCGGCCGGGAAACCCGAGGCTCCGGCGCCGGCGCGCTCGGCCTCGATCAGGACGGGGCCCAGGCCCGCAGCCGCGCAGGCGCGGGCCGCCGCGGCGCCGGCGATGCCCGCCCCGACAATGACGACGGCGGGCAGGTCGGCCCGACGCAGGGCGGCGCCCTGTCCGCGGGCCTCCAGCCGTTGGCGCTTGCGGCCATGCCCCGGCCGCTTGTCCACCAGGAAGTCGCGCTCGGTCAGGGCCCGGCGCACGGCTCCCGCGACGGTGAATGTGGCGATGCGGGCGTCCGGGGCCGAGCGGGCGGCGATCCGGTCGAAGACGGACTGCGACCACATGCCGGGATTGGTGGCGGGCGAGAAGCCGTCGAGAAACCAGGCGTCGGCCCGTCCCGTCCACTGATCAAGAGCCCATGCCGCATCGCCGACGGCGAGGTCGAGCGTGGCGCGGAACGCGGGCAGGTCGAGCCGGTGGAAGCCAGGGGTCGCCGCCGGCCAGGCGGACAGCAGGGCGTCAGACGCGTCGGCGATCTCCGGCCAGGCGGACAGGGCGCGCGAAGCTTCTGCGCGATCGAGCGGAAAGCCCTCGACCGAAAAGATCGACAGATGCCCGTCGGCGGGGCATTCGCGCCGCCACAGGTCAAGCAGGGCGGCGATGTTCAGGCCGGTGCCGAAGCCCAGCTCCGCGACAGTGAAACGCCGCCGGCCCGCCCACGCATCGGGCAGTCCGCAGCCGGCAAGGAACACCGCCCGGCTCTCGGCCAGACCGTCCTCGCGTGAGAAATAGATGTCATCGAACCGGCCCGACCGGGGCGATCCGTCGTCGGTCCAGACCAGGCGGGGCGAGCGGTCGTCGGTCATGGCTCCGGCCTACAGGAAATCGCGCAACGAAAAAGGGCCGCCCGCGAGGGCGACCCTTTCCCGAGCGGACCCGAAGGCCCGCCGAAAGTCAGCCGGTAAGGCTTACTTCTTTTCCGGCTCGGCGGCCGGGGCCATCGCATCGGCGGCCGGGGCGGCGGCAGCGGCGTCCGTGGCGGCGCCGGCGGCGGTGGCGGCGTCCGTGGCGGCGCCGGCGGCGGTCGTGGCGGCGTCAGCAGCGGTGTCGGCGGCGGCCGTGGCGTCGGCGGCGGCGGTGTCGGCCTTCTTGTCGGCGGGGGTGCAGGCGGCGAGGGCCAGGGCGGCGGCCGAGGCCACGATCAGAGCGGTGATGCGCATTATGAAAATCCTTCAGGAGGGAAACCGGGGCCATGAATCCCCGTATGGTCGAGATAACGGGAACGTGAGCGCAGGCGCAAGTTAATTCTCACGAGTTCGTGAACGGCGAACCACGCGC
>JBBRFV010000268.1:0-3120 GCA_038241335.1 Caulobacterales bacterium
ATACTGCCCTTCGGACCGGTTCCACGGCTTCGTGCAGCAGACCTTCGGCGGGTATTCCGGCGGCGAGAAGGTCGCCGCCATCCTGCGCTGGCTGGCGGAGAACATCGAATACCGCCCCGGGGTCAGCGATTCCGCATCGACCGCTCTGGACAGTTTCGTCGATCGCGCCGGGGTGTGCCGCGACTTCACCCATCTGGCCATCACCTTCTGCCGCGCCGCCCAGGTCCCGGCGCGCGCGGTCAGCGCCTATGCCTGGGGCCTGACGCCGCCCGACATGCATGCGGTGGCCGAGGTCTATCTGGATGGACGCTGGTGGCTGATCGACCCCACGGGCAAGGCGCCGGTCGAGGGTCTGGTGCGGGTGGCGACGGGCCGCGACGCCATGGACATCGCCTTCATGACCATCTTCGGAACCGCCAGCGTGATCGCCCAGACCTTCGCGGTCACGAAGCTGAAGCCGAAGGCCCCGGTCAGGGCCGCTGACGCGCCGGCAGGTTGACGACGGCGGTGTCGGGGGCGTCGCCGCCCTCCCCGCTCATCCACGGCGGCGCCTCAACCGCCCGGTGGGCGTCGTTCAACACCTCGTTCCAGCGACGGCTCAGATCGTCGAAATAGGGATCGTCCTCGGCGATATGACGCTGGGAGCCGACGAACCCGTCCCGGCGCACCGAGATCAGATCGATCGGCAGGCCGACGGCGACGTTGGAGCGCATCACGCTGTCCATCGCGATCAGGCCCAGCTTGACCGCCTCGGACAGCGGCGTGTCCGACCGCATCGTCCGGGTCAGCAGCGGCTTGCCGTATTTCAGCTCGCCGATCTGCAGGAAGGGCGTGTCCGCCCCGCACTCGATGAAATTGCCCTGGCTGTAGATCAGGAAAAGCCGCATCGGTCCGCCGCGGATCTGACCGCCCAGCAGCATGGTGGCGCTGGCGTTGACGGCTTCGGCCTCCAGCGACGGCGACATGTCGCGCCGAACCTGGCTCAGCGCCTGCCCCATCAACTGCGCCGCTCGCAGCATGGTGGGCGCGCTCTCCAGCGTCTCGCTGATGTCCGATCCCGGCAGGCGGATGCCCTCCCGGATCAGGCTGAGCGCGGTCTGGGTGATCGACAGATTGCCGGCGGTGGCCACGGCGATGACACGCTCGCCCGGCGTCTCGACCACGTGCAGCTTCTTGTAGGACGAGATGTTGTCGACGCCCGCGTTCGTGCGCGTATCGGCGAGGATCGCCAGGCCGTCGTCCACCAGCATTCCGACCGCGTAAGTCATGGGTCCCGACCGCTGACAACGAAGACCCGCAGGCTAGCAGATTCGCACGACGGCGCGATCACGACGCGTCGCGCGCCTGATGTTGCTGCTGGCCCTGTTGCACCGGCCGCACATTCAGCGACACGGTCAGGCTCTCGGAACCGCCGCCATAGCTGGTCCCCCGGATCGGCGAGGCGCCCAGGGCGTCGAGGCCGCAGGCGACGCGGACATAGTTCTCGGTCGGGCTGACGCCGTTGGCGGCGTCGAAGCCGACCCAGCCCAGATCCTCGACCCAGGCCTCGGCCCACGCGTGGGCCGCGTCCTGATCGGTCTGGCCGTCGGAGCGGTTCAGATGACCCGAGATGTAACGCGCCGGAATACCCAGCCGCCGGGCGCAGGCGACGAAGATCTGGGTGTGGTCCTGACAGACGCCGCGCCGGATGGCGAAGGCCTCGGCCGCCGTATGGGTCGCGGAGGTGGCGCCGACCTCGAACTTGACCGTTTCCTGGATGGCGGCGTTCAGCCGGTGCAGCCGATCCAGCGCCGGGCCCTCGGCGACGCCGGCCGCGAACTCGCGCAACGCCTCGTCGGCGTGGGTCAGAGGCGTCGAGCGCAGGAAGACGATCGGCGACAGCTTTTCGGGCGGTCCCCGGAACACGCCGCCGGTTTCGACCGTGGAGACCTCGCCGGTGACCCGGATGGTCAGGCCGGTCGTCGGGCGCTCGGTGTAAAGGGTGTGGACGATGTTTCCGAACGAGTCCTCAGACCGGCGCAGCCGCGTGTCGACGTCGGTCTCGATGCGCCAGTCCCGCACCTGCAGGCTCTCGCAGCTGCGAGGGGTCAGCCGCAGGACCTGCAGGATGAACCGGGCCTTGGCCTGGTAGGCGTAGCGGGTGGAGTGATCGATCCGGATGCGCATGATCAGACCAGATACTGTTCGTGAACAGCCGCCGCCAAAGCGTTGTTTTCGGCCAGAAACGCGACGATGTATTCGTGCAGGCCGGACTGGAAGATATCCTCGATCCTGGCGTTGTTGAACTGGTCCAGCCGGGCCGAGGCCATGCGCTGGGTCGGCCCGCGCCGGCCGTAGGCGCCGGCCAGTTGATCCAGGTAGCTGACGATCATCCCCTGGCAGCTGGCCAGCGAGCGCGGCATCTGCCGGTTCAGCACCAGAAGGTCAGCCACCAGCCATGGCCGCACGCTCTCGCGATAGACCCAGCGATAGGCGGTCAGCGCCGAGACCTCGCGCAACAGGGTGGTCCACTGGAAATAGTCGAGCTGCCCGCCCACCCGCTCTCCGGCCGGCAGCAGCAGGTGGTATTTCACGTCGAGCAGCCGGGCGGTGTTGTCGGCCCGCTCAATCGCCGCCCCCAGACGCAGGAACCAGTAGGCGTCGTTGCGCAGCATGGTCCGCGATGACGCCCCCTCGAAGGCCAGGGACACGCCCTTCACGAACTCGAGGAAGCGCACGAAGTCGTCGCGTTTGGTCGGCGCGCCGAAGTCGGCCAGCCCGTTCCAGGCCCCGTTGATCGCCTCCCACAGCTCAACGGTCAGGGCGGTGCGGACCGAGCGGGCGTTGGTGCGCGCCCGGTTCAGGCAGGCTTGGATCGACGACGGATTGTCCGGCGCGAAGGCGAGGAACTCACGCACCGACCGCTCGGTCGGCGTGCGGCCCGACAGGGCGAAGCCGGTCTGGGCGCCCGCCGAGGCGATGGCGCTGGCCCAGGCGCTGGCCGCAGCCCCGTCCTTGGCCGGCAGGGCGGCCAGCCGCACGGCCGCCTCCAGTATGCGCGCCAGGAAGTCGGCGCGCTCCATGTAGCGGCCGGTCCAGTAGAGGCTGTCGGCGGTCCGGGACAGCAGTATTCCACCCCCA
>JBBRFV010000269.1:0-3084 GCA_038241335.1 Caulobacterales bacterium
GGGCATCGAAGGCCTGGCCGTCGCGTCGGGCGGCTGGCGCGCGGCGGGCGAGGGCGGCGGGGTGTGGGACTGTACGCCGACAGCCTGCGCCGCCGTCGCCACGCCGCCAGCGACCGAGATTCCGGTTGCCGAGTGGCGCAACACCGGCCTCGACCGGGATCCATCGGGCGACGGCTGGTTCGTGGTCCGCCGCATCTATCGCGCGCCGGTCGACATGCGCGGACAGGTCCGCCGGATGGCGCGGGACGGCACGCTGGGCCCGGTTCTGATCGAACTGACCCTGCCCTCGACCGTCGATAATTTCGAGGGGATCGCGGCGGTCGCCCGCCCCGAGGGCGGGGTGCGGCTCTACATCCTGTCCGACGACAACGACAATGCGAAGCAGCGGACGCTGCTGCTGGCGTTCGACGTCAGACCCGCTCGCTGACCTTGATCGCCACACGGCAGCCGGCCTTGATCACGGCGCTGAGCAGGCGATAGCCGGGAGCCTCCCGGGCACCGTGTTCGACCGCGTGGTCGTGGTGGGCCAGTTCCTCGTCGCGGAAGCCCGAAAGTTCGGCGGCCAGGGCCGGGTCGTGGTCCTGCAGTTCGGCGATCTGGTCGGCGTAGTGTTCCTCGATCACGCTCTCGACGGCCTCGGTGCAGGCATGCGCCGCCTTCTCACCCATCAGGGCCGTGCCGGCGCCCAACCCCAGCGCAGCGAGCCGCCACAGCGGCGTCATCAGCGTGGGACGAACCCGTTCGGCGTTCAGCAGGGCCTCGAAACGCTTGAGATGGATCGTCTCCTGCCTCCGCATCTCGCCCATGTCGGCGGCGACCGCCTCGCGGCCGGCGCGGCCTTCGAACACCGCCTTCTGGGCGCGATAGATGTGGACGGCGGCGTATTCCCCGGCATGGTCGACGCGCAGGATCTCAGCGCGCCGACGACGGCTGGCCCCCAGCCCCGGACGGGGCAGCGGCGGGCGGCGTTCGGCGGCGGGGGTCGTCTCAGCTTCGGGGGGCGCGGGCATCCTTGGGCCTCTTGGCGGCGAACAGGCTGAAGACGGCCAGGGCGACCGACATCAGGACGTTCCACCCTGCCATGGACAGGCCGAGAAAGCGCCACGTCACCGCGTCGCACATGACCACATGCGGAACGGGGCCGGAGCCCAGGGCCAGGGCGGCCAGGCTTTCGAGATCGACGCCGCCGCCGCCGACGGCGCAGGTGGCGGGCAGGTCCCACCATTTCATCTCACCGCCGAAATGCAGGCCGGCGGTGATGGCTCCGGTGGCGAAGACGACGGCCAGAAGGAAGGCGGCGATGCGCGGCGTGCCACGGCTGCCCCGGCTGACCAGATGCCACAGGGTGGCGACCAGGGCGATGGCCGCCGCACCCCAGTAGACCTCCCGCTGCTTGAGGCAGAGGTTACAGGGCGCCAGCCCCCAGAGTCGCTCGGACAGATGGACGAAGCCCAGCATCGCCAGCGATGCGACGAGCGCGAATGCGGTCCACCACCGCGTCAGGAGTCTGTAGGTCGCTCTCATCGGACGATGTTCATAGCCGGGGTCGCGCCCGCCGTCGATGACCCGCGCCTACAGGAACCGCACCGCCACAATGGCGCCGACCAGCACCACGATGAAGATTCCGCCCCAGAGAGCGAGCCGCTTCTCGACCACCGCCAGCATCGCCGCTCCCCAGGTCTTCAGCACCCAGGCCTCGATGAAGAAGCGTGCGCCGCGCGTCGCCACCGAGGCGCCGAGGAAGACCGGGAAGCTGAAATGCGCCAACCCCGAGGCGATGGTCACAAGCTTGTAGGGGATGGGCGTCAGCCCCTTGATCAGGATGACCCACAATCCCCAGCGCTCGAACCAATGCTCGAACTCCGCCTGCCCGCCAGCATGGCCGAGCAGGCGCAACAGCCACTCGCCAAGGCCGGCCAGATGGAAGCCGATGAAGTAGCCGAGCATGCCGCCCAGCACCGAGGCCAGGGTGCAGACGCCGGCGTAAAAATACGCCCGGTCCGGCCGCGCAAGGATCATCGGCGCCAGCATCACGTCCGGCGGGATCGGGAACACCGAACTCTCGGCGAAGGACACGACGGCCAACGCCGGGACGGCGTGTCTGCTGCGGGCCAGGGCGAAGACCCAGTCGTAAAGTTTGCGAAGCATGCGAATTCCGGAATGGCGGTCGGTCCGTCTAGCAGGCCGGCGACGGCGACGCACCCTCGACCGTGTGGCTCGCGAACCTGTGCGCGGGGACGGCTTGGCTTCGGCCTCGCCCGTCACTAGGTTCCCGGGCGAAAAGCGGCGGCCAACGCCGCGCGCAGTTCCCAGGAGACTCCCATGACCGAAGCCGCCCGTCTGGACCACGAGAACCCGCTCGGCGTCGATGGCTTCGAGTTCGTCGAGTTTACCGGCCCGGATCCGGCGGCCATGATCTCGCGCCTGGAGCTGATGGGTTTCACGCAGACGCACGTGAACCCGGCCAATGACGTGGTCCGGCTCAAGCAGGGCGACATCACCCTGCTTGTGCACCGCACGCCGTCGGGCCATGCGGCCGCGTTCGCGACGGATCACGGCCCCTCGGCCAGCGGCATGGCCTTCCGCGTCGCCGACGCCAGGTCCGCCTTCGAGGGCGCGGTCCGGCGCGGCGGACGTCCGGCTGAAGGTCATGACGGCGGCGCCTTGGGCGGCGGCTATCCCTACATCCTGCAAGGCATCGGCGGTTCGCTGCTCTACATCATCGACGCCTATGGCGAGCAGGGCTCGCTCTACGACGGCTGGAACGAGATCGAGGGCTGGGAGGAGGCCGAGCGCAAGAACTCGGTCGGCCTGTTCATGCTCGACCACCTGACCCACAACGTGCGGCGCGGTCAGATGCGGACCTGGTCGGGCTTCTACGGCGATGTGTTCAATTTCGAAGAGCAGAAATATTTCAACATCAAGGGCCAGGCGACCGGCCTGCTGTCCCAGGCCATGATCGCGCCCGACCGCGCCATCCGCATTCCGCTGAACGAAAGCCAGGACGAGAATTCGCAGATCGAGGAATTCCTCCGTCGCTACAACGGCGAGGGCATCCAGCATATCGCGCTCGCCACCGACGAC
>JBBRFV010000270.1:0-3071 GCA_038241335.1 Caulobacterales bacterium
GCATCGACCGCGTCCTGACGGGGGCCGAGGTCGAGGCCCTGCCCTCGCGCCAGCGGCCCTGACTCAGGTCTTCTGGGCATACCCCAGCCGCTGGTTCAGCTTGTCGATCAGGTCGATGGCCGTGTCGGCGATGACCGAGCCGGGCGGATAGACGGCGGCCGCGCCCCTGTCGATCAGGGTCTGGACGTCCGACGGCGGGATCACCCCCCCGACCACGATCATGATGTCGGGGCGTCCCAGCTTCTCCAGCTTCTTCAGCTCGGGCACCAGCGTCAGGTGACCGGCGGCCAGCGACGAGGCGCCGACGGCGTGGACGTTGCGCCGCACCGCCTCGCGCGCCGCCTCTTCAGGGGTCTGGAACAGGGCGCCGGCGGTGGCCTCGAGACCGAGGTCGCCATAGGCGGTGGCGATGACCTTCTGGCCCCGGTCGTGGCCGTCCTGGCCGAGCTTGGCGATCAGGATGCGCGGCGGCCCGCCGTCGTTGTCGACGAAGGCGGCGACCATGTCGCGGGCGCGGGCGATCTTCGGATCCTTGCCTGCCTCTTTCGCATAGACGCCGGACACGGTCTTCACCGTCGCCACATGGCGGCCAAAGGCGGCCTCAAGCGCATCCGAGATCTCGCCGACGGTGGCGTAGGCGCGGGCGGCCCCGACGGCCAACTCAAGCAGGTTGGCGTCGCCCCTGGCGCCCGCCGTCAGGGCGTCCAGCGATGCTTGCGTCCTCGCCTCGTTGCGTTCGGCCCGCAGCCGTTTCAGCTTGTCGATCTGGGCGGCCAGAACGGCGGCGTTGTCTACCTTGAGCACCGGAATGTCGTCGGGCGTGTCGTTGAAATAAGCGTTCACCCCGACGACCGTCTGTTGTCCCGTGTCGATCCGCGCCTGGGTTTTGGCGGAGGCCTCCTCGATGCGCAGCTTGGGGATGCCGGCCTCGATGGCCTTGGCCATGCCGCCGAGGTGCTCGATCTCCGCCATGTGGGCGCGGGCCTTTTCGGCGAGATCGTGGGTCAGACGTTCGACGTAGAAGCTGCCGCCCCACGGGTCGATGACCCGGGTCAGTCCGGTCTCCATCTGCAGCAGCAGTTGGGTGTTGCGCGCGATCCGGGCCGAGAAGTCGGTGGGCAGGGCCAGGGCCTCGTCCAGTGCATTGGTGTGCAGGCTCTGGGTCTGGCCGCCCGCCGCCGCCATGGCCTCGACCATGGTCCGCGACACATTGTTGAACACATCCTGCGCCGCCAGCGACCAGCCCGAGGTCTGGCAGTGGGCCCGCAGGGACAGCGAGCGCGGGTCCTTCGCCCCGAATTTCGACACGGCCTCGGCCCAGAGCAGGCGGCCCGCGCGCAGCTTGGCCACCTCCATGAAATAGTTCATGCCGACGGCCCAGAAGAAGGACAGGCGCGGCGCGAACCGATCGACGTCCATGCCCGCCGCGACCCCGGCCTTCAGATACTCGACCCCGTCCGCGAGCGTATAGGCCAGCTCCAGGTCGGCCGAGGCTCCCGCCTCCTGCATGTGGTAGCCGCTGATCGAGATGGAGTTGAATTTCGGCGCGTGCTCCGCGGTCCAGGCGAAGATATCCGAGATGATCCGCATCGAGGGCAGGGGCGGGTAGATGTAGGTGTTGCGGACCATGAACTCCTTGAGGATGTCGTTCTGGATGGTCCCGGTGAGGTCCTTGTGCGCGACGCCCTGTTCCTCGGCCGCCACGATATAGAGGGCCAGCACCGGCAGCACGGCGCCGTTCATCGTCATCGACACCGACATACGGTCCAGCGGGATGCCGTCGAACAAGGTGCGCATATCGTAGATGCTGTCGATGGCCACGCCGGCCATGCCGACGTCGCCCTTCACCCGCGGATGGTCCGAGTCATAGCCCCGGTGCGTGGCCAGATCGAAGGCGATGGACAGTCCCTTCTGACCGCCCGCGAGGTTGCGGCGATAGAAGGCGTTGGACGCCTCGGCGGTCGAGAAGCCGGCGTACTGGCGGATGGTCCACGGATTGGACGCATACATGGTCGGATAAGGGCCCCGGCCGTAGGGGGCGATGCCCGGCAGGCCGTGGATGAAGTCGACGCCGTCGAGGGCGTCGGCGCCGTAGGCGGTCTGGACCGTCAGCCCCTCGGGGGTCTTCCACGGCGCGCGGGCCGGACCGGTTCCGGTGGCTCCGAGATCAAGCGGCACAGTGGAGAAGCTTGGGAAGCTCATCGGCCAGCCTCCGTCGCGGCGGCCTCGAACGAGGCGGCCAGCCGCATCGGACGCATGGGCTCGCAGCCGTCGCCGCCGATGTCGGCCGAAACGGCGGGATCGGGCTCGACGGGGGCCGGGCGTGGATCGGCGTCGACGAATTGGGTCACCCCGACCATCTGTTGCGCCCCGTTATGCAGCTGGCGTTCGAGCAGTTCGCGGGCGCGGGCCACGCGAGGCTGGATCAGGCCGCCCTTGAGGGCCTCGACGATCCCGCCCTCGGCCTCGATGATCTGGAACTCGGCCCAGCCGGCCTCGGCCAGATCCCGGGTGCGGGCGTCTAGGAACCAGGAGCCCGCCGCCGGATCGTCGACCCGGCCGATGTTGGCCTCTTCCATCAACACCAGCTGGGTGTTCCTCGCCTGACGCCGGGCAAAGGCGTCGGGCCGGCCGCTTGCCCGCGAGAAGCCGTCCAGAACCACGGCGTCGGCCCCTCCGACCGCGCCGGCGAACCCGGCCGCCGTCAGCCGCAGAAGGTTGGGCCACGGATCCGTGGCGGATAGCATCCGACGCGACGACCGCGCCTCGATCACCGCGGGAGTCTCGGCGCCGAAAGCCCGCGACAGCGTCCGCCACATCAGGCGCAGGGCCCGGACCTTGGCGAGGCCGTCGAAATACTCCTGGTCCAGGGCCACGCCCAGGACCACGCCTTTCAGCGCGGCTTCGGCCGTCATCCCGGCCGCCACCGCCGCCTTGACGAGCGCCGCGGCGTTGGCCGTGGCGAAGGCCAGTTCCTGTCCGATGGACCCGCCCGCCTCATGCACGACACGGCCCGAGGCCATGAAGAAGCTCGCCTCCGGATAGGCTCCGGCGTGCCGCGCCGCCGTGTT
>JBBRFV010000271.1:0-3069 GCA_038241335.1 Caulobacterales bacterium
GGCGGTCCCGCCGACCGAACTGGGTGTGCACGAGACCTCGGGCGACGGCTCGTGGGAGTTCTACTTCCAGTGCGACGAGATCGAGGCCACGGTGAAGGAGATCGAGGGCCGCGGCGGCGTCTGCGGCCCTCGCTCCGACCGCGGCTGGGGCGTGGTGTGCGACATCGAGGGGCCGGGCGGGCGCAAGCTGGCCCTGTACGAACCCCGGCACCCGACGGCGCACGGGACCTAGCCCGAGAAGCCCTCGCCCAAGGGCGCCGGGGCGGTCATCGAGGCCAGCCGCGTCAGCTCGGCGACGTGGGCGGTGAAAGCCGTGCGCCCAGCACTCGCGAGGCTGAGCCAGGTGCGCTGACGGCCGTCGAGGGCGGCCTTGCGGACCGTGACATAGCCGGCCTCCTCCAGCTGTTTGAGGTGTTTGGACAGGACTGAGTCCGAGACCTTGAGCGCGTCGCGAAGCATGGCGAACTCGGCCTCGACCACGCTGGACAGGATGGCGCAGATCTGGAGCCGGCCGGCGGCGTGGATCACGGCGTCGAAGCGCGGCGCCCTCATGCGGGGTCCCGCATCTCGGCCCGGAACACCCGACGCCACAGGCGCGAGCCGATCAGGGCGACGACGAACACGAAGGCCATGACCCCGGCAATGATCGGCAGCAGCGGCAGGTCGGGACGACTGCGCCGGACATAGACCAGACCCAGCATGGCCACGAGCATGACGGCGCCGAAGCCGATGGCGACCCAACGGGCGCGGCGCGGGGTGGTGCCGAGGATGCGCAGGCCGGTGCGGCGGCTCTCGGCCCGGAACATCAGGGCCAGAGCCAGGGCGCCGATCCCGGAGCCGAGAGGACCGACGGGCAAGGGTCCCGCCTGGGCCCCGACCATGCCGGCGACGATGGCGGCGTAGGGGACGTCGTAGCTCCAGCCCTTGGACGAGACGCGGGCCTCGACGCTGTCGCGGGCGGCGCGGATCGAGGCCAGGGCCTCGGTGGGGTCGATCGGATCGGTCATTGGGGTTCTCACTTTCTGATCTGGAAAGTGACGCAGACATTCCAGATCGTCAAGTGAAAACTTTCCGTGTTGGAAAGTCAGTTCGCCAACGCCCGGAACCACCGGTCGAGCAGGATCGCCTCGGCGCGCCGGGCGGCGGTGCGTTCGGCGGCTTCGTCGTCGACGCCCCACTGGCGTTCCTGGAAGGCCTCGTCGAGGCGCGACAGGTCGAAGGCGGCGGCGCCGTCCAGTTCGCCCTGTTGCAGGGCCAGGGCCAGAACGGCGGAGCCCAGCAGGGGCGTGGCCGTGGCCAGGCCGGTCAAGGCGAAGTCGTCCAGCGCCAGCGCCAGGGCGCGGGTGCGCGCCATGGCCTGCGGATCCTGCGGCCGGTGGACAACGCCTTCGGCCACCTCCAGCACGATGCCGTGGGCGCGCGCGGCCCAGTCGCGCCACGGGCCCCACTCGCGGACCTGCTCGGCGACCAGCGAGGCCGGATGGTCGGCCAGGTAGCAGAGCAGGTCCGAGCCGGCGAATGCGGCGATCTCGTCCGCCACGGCCTCGCGCACCTGCGACACCCGGTCGATGGCGGTCGAGGCCAGTCGGGTGGCGGGCATGGTCCCCGGATCGATGAACTCGCCTTGCGCGGCCCATTCCTCGGCGACGAGGCGGGCGGCGGCCTCGGTCGGCAGGGTCAGCTTCGCATGGGCGGGGGTCTTCGGCGTGCGCCCGTCCAGCGTGATGCTCCAGCCGCCCTCCCCTTCAGTAACGTCCACGGCCTTCCAGAAGCGTTTCAGGCGCTCCTCGGACTCGCGGAAGCCCTTGCGGGCGGCGACGTTGGGATCGAGGGGCGGGATGTGGCTCATGCGGTCTCGCGGGCGTTGGCGGCGAAACCATCAAGCACCACAGCCAGTTCGCCGAAGCTGGTCGCAACGTGGCGGGCGCCGCCATCGCGTTGTTCCTCGGCCGTGTGGAAGCCCCAGCTCACGCCGAGCGGAAGCACCCCGGCGTTGACGGCCATGGTGGCGTCGTGGGCGGTGTCGCCGATCATCACGGTCCGCGAAGGCTCGGCGTCGCAGGCGGCCATGGCGGCGTGGAGCATCGCCGGATGCGGCTTGCCGGGTCCGTCGTCGACACAGTGGCTCGACAGGAACAGGTCGGCCCAGCCCTCGCAGGCCAGGTGGCGAGCCACGCCACGGCGGCTCTGGCCCGTGGCGAGAGCCAGCTTCCAGCCGTCGCGGTGCAGGCGGCGCAAATGCTCGAGGGCGTCGGGATAGAGGGGCTCGTGGAAGTCCGGATCCATGTTCATCCGCTGGAAGGCCGCCTTGAAGCCGTCGACGTAGCGATCCAGCGTCGAGGCATCGATCTGCGGCGCGATCAGGCGCAGGGCGTCATGCAGCGGCAGGCCGATGCCGATCCGCACGGTCTCATAGTCCGGCTCGGGCAGGCCGACCTCGCGAGACGCCTCGACCGCCGCGCGCAGGATCGAGGCGCGGCTGTCGACGAGGGTGCCGTCGATGTCGAAAACGGCGAGCGGCCGGGTCAACGCTGGCGCCTCACGCCTTCGAACGGATCGCTCTCGTCGCCTTCGGCCTCCTCGAAGCCGAAATGGGCGAAGCCGGCCTTCATCTCGGGCGACAGGGGCGCTTCGACGATCAGCACGCCGCCGCGCGGGTGATCCAGCTCGATCCGGCGGGCGTGAAGCTGAAGTTTGAGTCCGCTGGACAATTCCTTCGATTTCTCGTCGCCGTATTTGGGATCGCCGAGGATGGGGTGGCCGATGCCGGCCATGTGGGCGCGCAGCTGATGCGTGCGGCCGGTGAAGGGCCGCAGGGCCATCCAGGCGGCGCGGTGAGCGGCTCTGGAGATGGTGGCGAAGGCGGTTTCGGCCGGTTCGGCGCGCGGGTCCTTGCGGTCGGCGGGGCGCATCATCTCGAAATCGTTGATGCCGGTCTTCTTCAGCGGCATGTCGATCTGGCCGGCGGCGGGCTTGGGGTTGCCGATGACGATGGCCCAGTAGGTCTTCTTGGCCTGACGCCGGGCGAAGGCGCCGGCCAGCCGCTTGGCCGCCTCGGGCCCCTTGCCC
>JBBRFV010000272.1:0-3059 GCA_038241335.1 Caulobacterales bacterium
AGCCGCCCGCCCTGGGTCGCGCCGGCGACCAGCAGGACGAAGCCCGCCAGACCCGCCGCCATGGCCCACGGCGCCGGCGACACCGTGACCGCCAAGCCGTGGCTGCGGAGGATCAGGGCGACCAGATAGGCGCTCCAGGCCAGCCCATCAGCGTCATGTGACGGTTGGCCGTTGGCACGGCGCTTTCGGCCAGGCCGGCGTAATCGGCCAGGCCGGCGGCCATAGCCGGAAGGGCCGCCACGAGGCCGACGGCGAGGCACAGCCAGGCCAGCGGCCAGGCCTGGACGACGCCGACCAGGGTCAGGCCGTCGCAGGCGGTGGCCAGCACCCAAAGGGCGATGGGCAGATGCACCAGCATCGGATGCAGCGGATGTCCGAACAGACGCATCGACCGCTAGCCCCTAGATCAGCGAGAAGGCGGCGCCGGCCAGCAGGACCACGCCGGTCACGGCCGCCAGGGCGTGGATCACGACCACCGCCCTGGGTCCCGGCTTGCCGCGCAGGTGCACCGAAGCGAGGTAGAAGCCGCCCAGAGCGGCCACGACAAGAACCCCCAGAGCGATGGGGACCACGCCGCCCGCGCCACCCAGCACAGCCAATACGGTGAAGATCAGGCCCACAGCGCCAAGCCCGGCGTGGACCAGCGACAGGGCCCAGGGCGCGAGCCGCCCGCGCAGGACCGAGGCGGCCAGGATCAGACCGCCGACGGCGGCGATGGCGAAAACGATGAGTGCGTAGTTGAGCATGGCAGACCCCTCCGTCCGGCAAGTTCGCCGGCCCTTGTCGAGGATTGGATGACGAACGCCGGTGAAGGTTCCCGGGAACCGTCGATCACCACCTAGCGCGTCGCGGTCACCAGCCCCTCGCCTTCCAGCCGCGCGAGGACGGTGTCGGTGATCCTCTGGCAGCGCGGTCCGAGGAAGGGGAAGGCGCCGGCCAGGGTCGCGCCCAGTTTCGCGTCCAGCGCCTCGCGCAGCAGACGGCGCGCGCGGTGCAGGCGGGTCTTCACCGTCTCGGGCCTGACGCCCAGGTCGGCGGCGGTCTCCTCGATGGAGCATCCTTCGATGTCGCGCAGGATGAAGACCATGCGGAAGATTTCCGGCAGTTCGTCGACGGCCCGCTCGAGCAGGCGACGGATCTCCGCGCGGGCGGCGTCGCCTTCGGGATTGTCGGTGGTCGGGCTGGTCGGAAACGGAATCACCTGGGCGCCCTCCTGAGCGCGGTCGAGATGGTCGAGGTCGACTGTGGGGCGGCGACGGCGCAGGCGGCCCCTGGCCTCGTTGAGAACGATGCGGGTCAGCCAGGTCATTATCCCGGCCTCGCCCCGGAATGAATCGAGGGCCGAAAACGCCCGCACCCAGGATTCCTGCAGCACGTCCTCGGCCTCGGCGTCGTCGCGAACCACCCCGCGGGCGATGCGGAACAGGCGCTGGTTGCCGCGCCGCATGATCACGCGGAAGGCGTCGCCGTCGCCGGCGCGGGCCAGATCGACCAGGGCGGCCTCGTCGAGGGTTTCGGGATCAACGCGTTTGAGGATGGCCATGCGGTTCAGCCTTTCAACGCCGCCAGAACCTCGCGGCGCGCCGTCTCTTCCCCGAACACGCCGAGAAAGCGGCGGGTGACCAGCGAACTGCCGTGTTTCCGCACCCCGCGCGAGGACATGCATTCATGCGCCGCCTCGATGATGACCGCCACCCCGCGCGGCTGCAACGCGTCGTCAAGGGCGTCGGCGATCTCGGCGGTCAGCCGCTCCTGGATCTGCAGCCGGCGTGCGAAGGCGTCGACCAGACGGGCCAGTTTGGAGATGCCGACGACCCGGTCGCGGGGCAGGTAGGCCACATGGGCCACGCCGCGGATCGCCGCCATATGGTGCTCGCACACCGACTCCAAGGGGATGTCGCGCAGCAGCACCAAATCGTCATAGCCGGCGACCTCGCCGAAGGTGCGGTCGAGGATGTCGACGGGATCGAGCGTGTAGCCGGCGAACCATTCCTCATAGGCGCGCACCACCCGGCCGGGCGTGGCCAGCAGGCCCTCACGCGTCGGATCGTCGCCGGCCCAACTGATCAGGGTGCGAACGGCGGCCTCGGCCTCGGTCCGGCTGGCGCGCGGCGTGGGCCGAACGAAGGGCGGCGGCCCGCCGTGATCACAGGCGGCGTGGTTACTGGAGGCGGTCTGTCGGTCCAGAAGCATGGGATGTCCTCATTCCGGTTGCCGTCGTTGGATGCAGGCGGGGTCGGGAAGGTTCCCGGGAACCCGCGACGCGCCTATGCATCCAACCGGGGAAGGACAGGGAGGCCGGATCATGGGTGCATCACAGGGCGAGGCGAAAGGCCCCGACTTCAGCGAGGGCGCGCCGCTGGCCGATGTGCCACTGACGGGCGCCCTGCCCGGCCATGTCGGCGGAGAGCCGGTGCTGGTGATGCGCCGGGACGACGGCCTGTTCGCGGTTGGAGGAAGCTGCACCCACTACGGCGGTCCGCTGGGCGAGGGACTGGTGGTCGGCGACACGGTGCGCTGCCCCTGGCACCACGCCTGTTTCGACCTGCGCAGCGGCGAGGCGCTGGCGGCGCCGGCGATCGACCCGCTGGAGCGGTGGAAGGTCGAGGTCGAGGGCGACACGGTGTTCGTCCGCGGAAAGCTCGAGCCCGAGGCGATTGTCATGGCGAAGACCGGGAGCCACCCGGAACGGATCGTCATCGTCGGCGGCGGCGCGGCCGGGTTCGCGGCGGCGGAGATGCTGCGGCGACGCGGCTATGCGGGCGCGCTGACGATGCTGAGCGCGGACGCTGCCCCGCCGTGCGACCGGCCCAATCTGTCCAAGGACTATCTGGCCGGGACGGCGCCCGACGACTGGATCCCGCTCAAGCCGCCGGAATTCTACGCGGACCACCGCATCGACCTGAGGCTGGGAGTCGAGGTCGCGCGGGTGGATCGGGAGGCCCGTGCGGTCGTGACCAGCGCCGGCGAGCGCATCGCTTATGACGCCCTGCTGCTGGCCACCGGGGCCGAACCGATCCGGCTGAAGGGGTTTGACGGGCCGAAGGTGCATGTGCTGC
>JBBRFV010000273.1:0-3049 GCA_038241335.1 Caulobacterales bacterium
GTCGGGCAGCTTGCGGACGATCTCGTACAGGGTATGGGCCGGGGCCGTGATCTGGCCCTCGACGTTCACCTGGGCCTCGGCCTCGTCGACCATCTCCATGTCCAGGTCGGTGGCCGCGAAGGCCAGACGATCGCGGCCCGCCGACAGCAGGACGTTGGACAGGATCGGAATGGTGTTGCGGCGCTCGACGACGCTCTGGACGTGGCCCAGGGCCTTCAGAAGCGCGGATCGTTCGATGGTCAGCTGCATGTCGTCTCGCCCGGGGTGCGGCGACTCAAAGCGTCACCACGACTGGAGGGCCTTGGACACTAGCGGATTGGCGGCGGGGGGCAAGGAAGGGACTAGGGATGAGGGATTAGGGATTAGGGAAGCGCCACATCGGAGTGTGGATAATCCCTACGACCGGCGCCGCAGCCCCATCTAATCCCTCGTCCCTAATCCCTAATTCCTGGCGTCAGCCCCTCAGCTTCCGCGTCAGGGTCTCGACATCCCGGGCGATCTGGTCGTCCTGGGGCATCAGCTCCTCGATCTTGCGCACGCCGTGCAGGACCGTGGTGTGGTCGCGCCCGCCGAAGCGCCGGCCGATATCGGGATAGGACCGCGTCGTGTGCTGCTTGCACAGATACATGGCGATCTGGCGCGGGCGGGCGATGGCGCGGGTGCGGCGCTCGCTCAGCAGGTCGGCCTGTTTCAGGCTGAAGTGGTCGGCCACCGTCTTCTGGATTTCGTCGACGGTGATGCGGCGCTCGGGGCCGCCGCGCAGGGCCGAGCCGAGCAGGGCCTGGACCTCGTCGACGGTCAGGGCCGACAGCCGGGCGCCGGCGACGGCGGCGAGGGTGTTCACTGCCCCCTCCAGTTCGCGCATCGAGCCCGGGGTGCGGTCGACCAGATGCTCCAGCACCTCGGCCTGGGCCTCGCCCGAGACGACGCCGAGACGGGCCAGGGCCTCGATCCGGTTGCGGGCCACCGCCAGCTTGAGGGCGCGGTCGGCGGGCTCGACCGGGCAGGTCAGGCCCGAGGCCAGGTGGCTGCGCAGGCGCGGCTCGACCTCGGTCAGGGCCATCGGCGGCCGGTCGGCCGAGATGATGATCTTCTTGCCGTCCTCGATCAGGGCGGTCAGCGTCGACAGCAGCTCTTCCTGGGTCGAGGCCTTGCCGCCGACGAACTGGACGTCGTCGATCAGCAGCATGTCAGCGCTGCGCAAACTGTCCTTGAAGGCGGCGGTCGAGCGGTCCTGCATGGCGCGCACGAAGGTCGACAGGAAGCGTTCGGCGGTCAGATAGACCACCTTGGCGTCCGGTCGCAGCCGCTGGGCCTCCCAGGCGATGGCGTTGAGCAGGTGGGTCTTGCCGTAGCCGTAGGGACCGCAGAAGAAGATCGGGTTGAAATGGCCGTCGGCCCAGGCGGCGGCCTGTTTGGCGATGGCGAGGGCGAAGGCGTTGCCCTGCCCTTCCACGAAACTGTCGAAGGTCAGCCGCTCCTGCAGGCCGGCGGCGCGCACGGCCCGGGCGCCGTCGGCGACGGGCGGCACGGTGGCCATCGGCATGGGGGCGACGGCGGCGCCCTCGGCCCGGCCGGCGGCGACCTGCGAGGCCGGGGCGACCGACCCCATCTCGGCGCGGCAGCGGACGTCGAGGCGGCGCGACAGGCCGTCGAGGCCCAGCCACAGCTCGTTCATGCGCCGCAGGGCGTTCTTGCGCACCCAGTCACGGGCGTAGGCGGTGGGGGTGACGAGGATCAGCTGGCCCGAACCGTCGGCGCGAACGGCCGAGGGGGCGATGTAGGAACTGAAGGCGCCCTCGCCGATCTCTGACCGGAGGCGGCCCGCCGCCTCGGTCCAGATACGATCCGGATCGGTCAGTCCCGCCATTTGCGCGCCCCCTATCATGTTCAGCCACCCGCCGTTGAAGTCCATCACCGAACACGCTTCAGAGAGGCCGAATTCGGGGACGACTTCTCCTGACCGATGCGGCTGTGCGCCGCCCCGGGTGGGGTCATCCTCTCGATCAGACATCTCACGCCGCCGCGAAACCAGGTCCCGCGCCGTCTTCATCCGTAGGGGGATGGAAGTGCGTTAGAGGCTCAAACTTACCCTCGGCGAGGGGGTCGTCAACGCTGATTCGCGAATCGATTTGCAGTTAAAATTGTTGACTCCGCCAAGTGCCGTCGCCGCCTTGGAAAATCGGTATTTCGCCACAAGGGCGAGTGCTGATCTGGCTGGCGAGGGTTACCGGCGCACGCGGAAACGGCGAGGGAGCGGATGCGCCCTCGCCGTTGAAATCGCTTGAATTTACCATGACAGGCCGATGAAAGGCCGTCCGATCGCCCTATGTCAGGCGGCGGACATTTTCTTCAGCTGGGCGGCCAGGCGGCCGACCTTGCGCGAGCCCGTGTTCTTGTGAACCACGCCCTTGGACACGGCGCGCATCAGCTCGGACTGGGCTTCGACGAAGGCCGTCTTCGCCGCGCCGGCGTCGCCGCCGACGATCGCTTCCTGGAATTTGCGCAGGAAGGTCCGGACACGCGTACGGCGCGCCTTGTTCACTTCGGTGCGGGCCGCGATCTTGCGGATCGCTTTCTTGGCGCCGGGATTGTTGGCCATCAGTCAAACCTTACGAATGGAAACGCCGCGGAACACGGTCCACGGCGGGGAAATCTCGAAGAGCGCGCGGCTATAGCGGAAAGGGGTTGGAGGGTCAACGAAGAGTCTGTGGGTTGAGCGAGGGGTCGCGTCCCACCGGTCCATTGGGAATCTGCTCGAGCCTCGCTCCCCGTCCCTACTTCCCCGTGAACACCGGCTTCCGCTTCTCGACGAAGGCCGCCATGCCTTCCTTCTGGTCCTCGAAGGCGAACAGGCTGTGGAACAGGCGGCGTTCGAACTGGACGCCCTGGGTCAGGGTGGTCTCGAGCGCGGCGTTGACCATCTCCTTGTTGGCCATGACGGCCAGCGGGCTTTGCGCGGCGATGCGGGCGGCGATCTTGCGGACTTCCTCCAGCAGGGTCTCGTGCGGCACGACCCGCGACGCCAGTCCCGCGCGCTCGGCCTCGG
>JBBRFV010000274.1:0-3044 GCA_038241335.1 Caulobacterales bacterium
CCGACGAAGAGTGCGCGGTTGAACGGCGCCGGGATCCGCTCGACGAACTCGATGACGGCCAGATGGGCGTGCGACCGCACCGCCCGTGCCGCCCCGAAGAAGCTCAACCAGACGAAGACAGTCTCTCCGAACTCATTGACCCAGGCGAGATCGACGTTGAGCACGTACCGCGCGACCACGTTGACGAAGACCACCGTGCAGACCACCGACCCGCCGGCGATCAGCACGAAGTCGATCAGGCGCAGGACCCGGTCGAGAACGGCCTTCACGAGACTCATATCCCGCAAGGAGCTAAGGACGTCCCATCACCCGCCGTCTAGCCCCCACGGATCGCGGCCGCTTCGGCCAGGAGCTGGTTGACCGGCTCGACGCCGTATTCCTGCCGGGCCCGGCCGTAGACGGATTCCGACGCCTTCCGCCAGACGGCGAGGTCGGGCCTTGCGACAATGGCGCCCTTGGATGTCATCTCGGCCAGGAGCCGGTCGTCGTTCGCGCGCACTTCCCTACGGTTCCACTCGCCGGCCTCCCGGGCCGCCTTGACGACGCCCGCCTGGTCCGCGGGTGACATCCCCTTGAAAGTGCGCTCCGCGATGGCGAGCCAGAGAGGGGAGTAGACGTGCTGCGACAGGGTGATGTGCTTCGCCACCTCGTAGAAGCGCTGCGAGTAGATCGTGTCGATCGGGTTCTCCTGACCCGTGACCGTCCCCTGCTGGATCGCGAGATAGACCTCCGTCACGGGAAGCACGACCGGGTTCCAGCCCTGCGCCTCCATGATCCAGCGGATCATCTCGACGGGCGCGATGCGCAGCTTCTTGCCTTTCGCGTCGGCGGGCGAGTTGAGCGGGAAATCGGTCGAGAAGCTGCGGAACCCCGCCTCCCAGTCGCCGACGACGCGCATGCCCTTCGCCGGGAGCGCATCGGCCTGCGCCTTGATGAACTTGGACGTGTCGTAGAGCTTCCAGCCCTGCTCGTAGCTGTCGGCCAGATAGGGCAAGGCCACCAGCGAGAGCGGCTTGACATGCGTGGTGAAGGTGATGACGCCCGTCACGGCGAAGTCGAGGCCGCCCGCCTGAAGCTGCTCCAGCGATTTGGCGTCGTTGGCGATCTGTCCGGAGTGATAGACCTGAACCTTGTAGCGCCCGCCGGTGTACTCCCCGACCTTGCCGGCGAACATCTCCGCCGCCTGCTGGCGCGCTCCGACGGCGGTGTCGGTGTGATTGAAACGCAGCGTTCGCGCGTTCTGGGCTCGTACGATGGCGGGAAAGCCGCCTACGGCCGCGCCGGCTGCGCAAGCCGTCGCGGTCAGGATGTTGCGTCGTGTGGTCATCTGCACCTCCCCATGCTTGTTGCTGTTTGCGTCCCGGATCGTCGGCTTAGACAGGGACGAAGCACCCCTCCCGATTCGAGCGGTAAGCTGCCTCCTCGATCGCGAAGTTTCGCAGGTAGCTTCGCCCGTCGTTCATGACCGGATCGCCGTCAAGCAGGTGAGCGACGATGTGGAGCGTCTGGTGGTACACGCAGTCGCCGCCGTAGCCGCGATCCTCCCAGACATACCGGTGTTCGCACTCGGCCTCGCCGCGGCGCCTGACATAGATCCGCCCATAGCCGTCGAGGCGGATCGCGCCGCCGGTGCCCTCCAGGTGCATCGCACCCATGGTCATCCGGGCGTCATCGGCCGGATGGTCGATGTGGCGGTTGCCGTCGAACACCCCGAGCGCCCCGCTGGCGAACTCGAACGTGACGATGCCGGCGTCCTCGCCAGCGATGGCGGGGTTGAACCGCTTCAGGCGGGCGAAGACGCCGTTGATCTCGCCCATGAGAAAGCGGAACACGTCGATCAGATGAATGCCGGTCTCGTGGACGAGGAAACGGCGCATCGTCTGGAAATAGGGTTGGCGCGCGAGATAGGCCTCGGGACCCTGTCCGTCGCCCGGACGCAGCCGGAAGGAGATGGCGAGGGGCGTCCCGACGGCGTCGTCCTCGACCAGGCGCCTGGCTTCGCGAAACCACGGCATGAACCGGAAATTCTCATGCACGATGAGCGTCGTGCCAGCTCGTTCTGCGGCCTCCACGACGGAAACGGCCTCGTCCCAGGTCGGCGCGAGCGGCTTCTGGCAGATCGCCGCGACGCCGGCCTTGGCGGCGGCCGACACGAGCGCCAGGTGAGTCTGGGGCGGCGTCGCGATGTCGACGACGCCGGGCCGCACGGAAGCGATCATGTCCTCTGCGCTCAGAAAGACCCGCGCTCCCGGGAAGGCGCTTGCGGCCGCCTCGGCCTTCGCTCCGTCCTGATCGGCAACCGCCACGACCTTCACCCGGCCGATCCGGCGCCATGCGTCCTGATGGAAGCGGCTGAAATAGCCGCAGCCGGCGACCGCGACGGTCAGCACGCTCATGCCGGGTCGCCGTCTCCAGCCCGGATGATGCTGGCCACGGCCTGGGCCACGGATGCAGTGCCGTCTTTTCCGCCTATGTCGCAGGACCGCACGCGGCCTTCGCCGAAGGCCCGGTCCACAGCGTGCTCGATGGCGCGTGCGCCGTCCTTCGCACTCTGGAAATCATGCCGATGCCCCAGCCAGTCGAGCATCATGGCGGCCGACAGAATCATGGCCGTGGGATTGGCGATGCCTCGGCCGGCGATGTCAGGTGCGGAGCCGTGACTCGGCTGAAAGAGAGCGTGGTCGTCGCCGATGTCGGCGGAGGGTGCGAAGCCCATGCCGCCGATGAGGCCGGCTCCCAGATCGGAGAGGATGTCCCCGAACAGGTTCTCCGTCGGCAGGACGTCGAAATCCCACGGGCGGCGCACGAGGTCGAGCGCTGTCGCGTCCACGTAGTGATAGCGCGCCTGGATATCCGGGTGCTTCGCCGCAACCTCGCTGAACACCTTCCGCATGAAGGCGAACGACAGGAACACGTTCGCCTTGTCGACCAGGGTCACGCGGCCCGGCGTTCCCCGCTCAGCCTTCCGGCGCCGCGCCAGGTCGAAGGCGAAATGGGACAGACGCTCGGTCGCGCGCCGGGTGATGACCTGCGTGTCGCGGACC
>JBBRFV010000275.1:0-3002 GCA_038241335.1 Caulobacterales bacterium
GTTCGCATGGCGGCGACCGCGTCGCCCTTGATCGCCATCGCGGTCTGCGCCGTCGCCAGCCCTGTCGTCGCCGGTATCCTGCTGCTGACCCTGATCCCCTTCGTCGTCGGCATGACGCTGGCCGGAGGGGCAGCGGCCGACGAGAGCCGTCGCCAGTTTCAGGCCCTCGAACGGCTGTCGGGCCTGTTCCTGGACCGCGTCAGGGCCCTGCCAACCCTGCTATCCTTCCAAGCCGAGACGCGCACCACGGGCGAGATCGCCCGCGCCGCCGACGAGTTGCAACGCCGCACGGGCCGCGTTCTGAAGGTCGCCTTCGTCTCGTCCGCAGTGCTGGAGTTCTTCTCGGCCCTGTCGGTGGCGCTGGTCGCCGTTTACTGCGGTTTCAACTTGTTGGGCATCCTGCCGTTCCCGGCGCCGGAAACTCTCGATCTGGGTCGCGCCTTCTTCGTGCTGGCCCTCGCCCCCGAGGTTTATGCGCCGATGCGCCGGTTGGCCGCCGCCTACCACGAGAAACAGGGCGCGGAATCCGCCGTTCCCTCCATGGCCGCTCCGGGACCGGATCGACCGGTGATCAGACCGCCGTCGCGCCAATGGCCGAGCGCCCCCGATCTCGACTTCCAGTCGGTCACAATCCGCTATGGCGACGGCACGATCGCGATCGCAGACTTCGACCTCCATGTCCCGGTCGGGGCCATCGTCGCGTTGGTCGGGCCCAGCGGCGCGGGCAAGAGCAGTCTGCTCCATCTGATCCTGGGCTTGGCGCCGCTGTCATCTGGCGCCGTTCAGGTCGGAGGTCACAGCCTGTCGCATGCCGATTCCCTTGCCGGAGCCGTCGGCTGGGCCAGTCAGAGCCCGGTCGTGGCGCCCGGCACGCTGTACGAAAACATCGCCCTGGCCCGGCCGGGCGCGAGCGCCGAAGCCGTGCGAGACGCCGCAGCGCGCGCCGGTCTCGAGGGCGATCTCGGCCGGGTGATCGACGAACGCGGCGGCGGACTATCAGGCGGCGAGCGTCGACGCGTCGGCCTGGCGAGGGCGTTGTTGTCGCCCTCCCGTCTGCTTCTGCTGGACGAACCGACCGCCAATCTCGATCCCGCATCCGAGACCGCCGTGCTGGCGGTCATTCGGGAAGCCGCCGCAGGCCGCACAACCCTGATCGCCACCCATTCCGAGGCGGTTATGGCCCTCGCTGACAGCGTGGTGCGGCTGTGAGGGCGGGCGACAGGACTCTCAAGGCCCTGCTGGCAGGTCAGCGCCGCACCCAAGGGGGACGGTTGCGGCTCGCGGCCCTGTCCGCCGCGCTGGTGTCCGTCGCCTCAGTGACCCTTCTGGGTCTGTCCGGCTGGTTCATCACCGGTGCGGCGCTCGCGGGAGCAAGCGGCCTCGCCGCCGTTCAGGCGTTCAACTATCTGCTCCCCGCCGCGGTCATCCGCATGCTGGCCATCATCCGGACCGGGTCGCGGTATGCCGAGCGCGTCAGCGGGCATGCTGCGGCGCTCAAGGCCTTGGCCCGGCTGCGTCCGATGCTGTTCGAGCGGCTGGCCGCGGCTCCGCCGGGTCGTGCCTTCAGCCTTTCCAGCGGCGAGGCCTCGTCCCGGATGATCCAGGATGTGGACGCGGTTCAGACCTTGTTCGTGCGGCTGAGCGGACCCTGGGGTGCTGGTGCGGGCGCCTTGGCGGCCATCGGCCTGGCGCTGCTGGCCGGCCCCCTGCCCGCATTCGTCGTGGCGGGCGGCATCGCTTTCACCTGTCTCGGCGGACTGCTGATCGGCCGCCTTGTCGTCGACCCGGCGGGGCGGCGGGTTCAGGTCGCCATGGGCCTGTTCAAGGATCGGATGTCCGCTCTGCAGGCGACAGCGCCCGAACTGAGGGCCTACGGCCTGGAAGACTGGGCCGCCGATCAGGTGGGTCGCGCAGCGCGGATTCTTGATCATCGCAAGGGGGACGATACGGTGGCCGCCGGGTGGATACCTGTGTTTCAGGCGACGATCCTGGCTGTAACCGTAGTCGGCGTCATCGCGGCGTCAGTCACCGCGCCCCTGCCGCTGATCGCCCTTGCGGCCCTGGCCTCCATCACGGGGCTGGAGGCAGCGGCGTTTCTCACGGCGGGCTTGCTGCAAAACGGAGCGGCCCAGGAAGCGCTAAGCCGACTGGCGGAGGTCGTGGACGGCGCCGGCGTGGGCGACGCCCCTGAGCGCGCGCCGCCGATGATCGGCGACGCCATCATCATCCGTTCGGGAGGGCTGGAGATGACACCCCCCTTTCGGCTGGCCGTGGTCGGCCCCTCAGGCTCCGGGAAGACCCGACTGATCGAGACCCTGATGGGCCTGCGCGAGCCTGCCTCCGGCCAGCACATTATAGGCGGCCAGCTTCTGGAGCACGCCGCACCGGCCGCCGTGCGCGCCCGTTTCGCCTATGCCGCGCAGGATATCCGCCTGCTGGCGGGCTCCGTCGCGGACAACCTTCGACTCGCCGATCCGCAGGCCTCGGACGCTGATCTCTGGGTGGCTCTGAGCGACGCTTGTCTGGCCGACCGCGTCAGGAACATGCCCGCCGGTCTTGAGACGGTTCTGGGCGAAAACGCGGACCGGCTTTCCGGCGGAGAGCGCCGGCGGCTTGGACTGGCGCGCGCCTATCTGCGCGACGCGCCCTGGCTGGTGCTGGACGAACCAACTGAAGGTCTCGACAGCGAGAATGAGGCGCTGGTGCTGGACGGTCTCGTGCGACACCTCTCATCCAGCCGACAGGGCCTGATCCTTGTCAGTCACCGGTCGGCGCCCACCGCAGTGTGCGACCAGGTCATCGAGGTATCCCCCGGGATCTCCCCGCGCCCGATTGCGATCGGAGAGCATGGCGTCAGGGTCGCCGCTTGACCGAGGCCATACGCGCGTTCTGAACGACCGCCTGGATCGCAATGGTCTGCAGGTCCTGGCCGAGTGGAAGTCGCTCACTGGAAAGTCTCCGTGCCCCTGCCCTTGGCCGCGCCTGGTGGAGACGAAGGTGTC
>JBBRFV010000276.1:0-2956 GCA_038241335.1 Caulobacterales bacterium
GAGGGCGAGCGCCGCAAGATCGGCCTGTTCTGCAACGTCCGCGAGAGCGCGGTCATCCAGGCGATGGACTCGACCAACATCTATCACGTGCCGCTCGACTATCACGCCCAGGGTCTGGACCGCGAAGTGCTCGACGTGTTCGGCATGGCCGACACGGCGCCGGCGCCCGACCTGTCGCGCTGGCAGTCGATCTCCGACACCCTGACCAATCCCGACGGCGAGGTGAACATCGCCATCGTCGGCAAGTACACGGGCCTCACCGACGCCTACAAATCCCTGGTGGAGGCCCTGATCCACGGCGGCGTCGCCCAGAACGTGCGGGTGAAGTTCGACTGGATCGAGGGCGAGGCCTTCGAACGCGAAGAGGGCCTGATCGCCGAGCGCCTGACAGAGGTGCACGGCGTCCTGGTGCCAGGCGCCTTCGGCGAGCGTGGCTCGGAAGGCATGATCCGCGCCGTCCAGTTCGCCCGTGAGCACATGGTTCCCTATTTCGGCGTCTGCTTCGGCATGCAGATGGCCATGATTGAGGCGGCCCGGAACCTGGCCGGCATCGAGGGGGCTTCGTCGACCGAGTTTGGCCCCACCGCGGAGCCGATCGTCGGCCTGATGACCGAGTGGACCCAGGGCAACGAGCGCCAGGTCCGCAAGGAAGGCGACGACCTGGGGGGCACCATGCGTCTGGGGGCCTATGAGGCCGTCCTGACCCCCGGCTCCAAGGTCAGCGAGATCTATGGCGGTGTGACCATCAGCGAGCGCCACAGGCACCGCTACGAGGTCAATATCGACTACCGCGACCGCATCGAGCAGACCGGCCTGGCCTTTTCCGGCCTTTCTCCCGACGGCGTCCTGCCGGAAATCTGTGAGCGCAGCGACCACCCGTGGTTCATCGGCGTCCAGTTCCACCCGGAACTCAAGAGCCGCCCCTTCGAGCCGCACCCGCTGTTCGCCAGCTTCATCGGCGCGGCCAAGGATCGAAGCCGGCTGGTCTAATGGCGTTTTCCGAGTCAGGCTCGGCCCATGCTGACCTGCGACGATATCCGGTCCATCGCGCTGGCCCTGCCCGAGGCGGAGGAGCAGCCGCACTTCGACTCCACCTCGTTCCGCGTCAAGGGCAAGATCTTCGCCACCATGGGTGACGAGCCGCGCGCCACCCTGAAACTCGACCCTGAGGACCAGTACAACCTCTCAGAGGCCCATCCGGGCGTCGTGGCCCCCGTGGAAGGCTATTGGGGCCGTAGCGGCTGGACGGTCGTCCAATGCGCCAACCTGGACCCTGAGGCCCTCTCTGGACTGATGAGGATGGCCTGGGTCAATGTGGCGCCCAAGCGGCTTGCGAAAGCTTTCGTCCAGGGCGCTTGAAACGAAGCGGGGTTTGCGTCATACACCCGCGCTCACGTCGGCGGCCCCCGGGCCGCCGCTTCCATTTCCACGCCTGAGAGATTCTCCCATGGCCGTTCCGAAACGCAAAGTTTCCCCCTCGCGTCGCAACATGCGCCGCAGCCACGACGCCCTGGGCGCCAATTCCTATGTCGAAGACAAGGAAACCGGCGAACTGAAGCGCCCGCACCACGTCGACCTGAAGACCGGCATGTACAAGGGCCGCCAGGTCATCACGCCGAAGGAAGACTAGCCGTCTTTCCTGCCGGCCCCTCGGGGCCTGCGGCGTCTGCAGCTTGAAGATCAAAAGGCCACCCGCTGCGGGATCCGCGGCGGGTGGCTTTGCCTTGGGCGGTTAGCCCAACCTAGTAGCCGGCGTAACGGATGCCGGCGCGGGTCTCGGCGATGGCGGTGTCGGTGGCCCGGATCGCCGCCCCGCGGTGGCCTCCCTTGTCGTTGTTGGCCTCCACCAGATGCGAGCGGGCCCCCTGCAGGGCGTCGAGCGCCGCTTCCATCTGCGGCTGGGCGGCGGTGGCGTGGCCGATCAGGGCTCCCAGCGTCAAGGCGCTGGCGAAGCCGGCGATGTTCAGTCCAACTTTGAGCTTTGGTGTCATCTGCGTTCTCCCTGGACGTAGCCCCCAAGGTCAAGGTGCGCCGCTCGCCCCAAACTGGGGACTGGCGAATTTTGGGGCCGCCGCGACCGTGCGACCCGCTCGCAGGATTTGCCCCCGAGGCCGAAGCTGGATAAGGGTCGCGCGCCTTTTTTGAACATCCGCCCAGCCGGGGAATCCCATGACCGAGATCGTCGACATCACCGCCCGCGAAATCCTCGACAGCCGTGGCAACCCGACGGTCGAAGTCGATGTGGTGCTGGAAGACGGCTCCATCGGCCGGGCCGCCGTGCCCTCGGGCGCCTCCACGGGCGCTCACGAGGCGGTGGAGAAGCGGGACGGCGACAAGAGCCGCTATGGCGGCAAGGGCGTCCTGCAGGCGGTCGACGCCGTCAACGGCGAGATCTATGACGCGCTCTCGGGTTTCGAGGCCGAGGACCAGCGCCGCCTCGACACCCTGCTGATCCAACTGGACGGCACCCCAAACAAGTCCCGCCTGGGCGCCAACGCCATCCTGGGCGTCAGCCTGGCGGCGGCCAAGGCCGCGGCGATCAGCGCCGACCTGCCGCTCTACAAGTACGTCGGCGGGGTCTCGGCGCGGGTTCTGCCGGTGCCGATGATGAACATCATCAACGGCGGCGCCCACGCCGACAATCCCATCGACATCCAGGAATTCATGATCCTGCCGACGGGCGCGCCGACCTTCAGCGAGGCCCTGCGCATGGGCGCCGAGATCTTCCACGGCCTGAAGAAGGCTCTGAAGGACGCCGGCCACAACACCAATGTCGGCGACGAGGGCGGCTTCGCGCCGAATATCGCCTCGCCCGCCGCCGCGCTCGATTTCATCATGGCGTCGATCGAGGCGGCGGGATACCGCCCCGGCGACGACGTCGTGCTCGCGCTCGACGCAGCCGCGACTGAATTCTTCAAGGGCGGAAAATATGAATTGGCGGGGGAGGGGCAATCGT